>JBKCTS010000113.1:0-1892 GCA_046318695.1 Acidovorax sp. | reverse complement strand
TCTCCGATCTCGGCGGTCTCACCCACCACGACCCCCATCGCATGATCGAAGAAAACCCGTTCGCCAATCTTGGCGCCGGGGTGGATCTCGATGCCGGTGAACCAGCGCGCAAAGTGCGACGTGAACCGGCCAAGCCACTTGAAACCGTGATTCCAGAACCAGTGCGCCGGCCGGTGCAGCCAGATGGCGTGCAAACCCGGATAGCAGGTGATCACCTCCCAGGTGCTGCGCGCAGCAGGGTCGCGGTCGAGGATGCACTGGATGTCTGAACGCAGGCGAGCGAACATGGGTGAACTTTTTAATGCAGGGTCAAGCAGTCTAGCGTTTTGAGCGCCCTGCCTCGATCATGGCTTTGGCGACACCGCGCAGGATGTGGATTTCTTCGGGTGCCAACTGCGCCCGATTGAAAAGCTGGTTCAGGCGCGGCATGAGCTTCTTGGGTGCGGCCGGGTCAAGAAACCCGATCTGTGTCAGGGCCTGCTCCCAATGCTCCAGCATCCCTGCCACCTGGGCGGCATCTGCCTGCGTGCGGCACGGGGCTGCGTCCTGCACCACAAACCCAGCCAGCGCCTGTCGCCACTCATAGGCAATGACCTGAATGGCGGCGCCCAGGTTGAGCGAGCCGAACGCCGGGTTCGTCGGAATCGACAAGGCCACATGGCAGCGGTAAACATCCTCGTTGGCCATGCCAAAGCGCTCCGATCCAAACAGGAAGGCCACACCGGCCTGCGCGACAGGCCCGGCAGAGTCAGCGCCGCAGTTTTGAGTATTTTCAGCCTCCCACGCTTGCCCAGCATTGCCAAGATGCTCCTTTTTTAATAGCATCTCGAAATGCTGGCGCGGCGCGGCCGTGGGCGGGCCGAAGTCGCGGGGGGTCATGGCAGTGGCGCAAAGATGGCCCATGCCGTCCATGGCTTCATCGAGCGTGGCCACAATGCGTGCGTTGGCCAGCACATCCAGCGCCCCACTGGCGCGCTGGATGGTTTCCTCCCGACGCAGCACGTTGGGCCAGCGGGGGGCGACCAGCACCAGGTCATCAAACCCCATGGTTTTCATCGCCCGCGCGGCAGCGCCCACATTGCCGGCATGGCTGGTGTTGATCAGGATGAATCGGGTCTTCATGGGTGGCACATGGCTAGAGACACAACGGCGGCCAGGAGCCTGTCGGACTTGGAAATCGTCGGCTGCAAATCGACCGCAGCGGTCCATTTTTAACCGCCTTTTTGCCCCATAGCTCGGCTATGGGGCTACCAATTCGGCAAAAACTGTCCTCGCTGGGGCCGATTTTCGCTTTCGACGCTCCAAGTCCGACAGGCTCCCAGGCGAGCATTGCTACATTAATAATAGCAATAAATCCAATATCGACGTGCGTAAAAGGGCAAAAATACCTTGAAGATACGCCCGACAAGCCCCCTGAGCTGGCAGGCTGCTTGAGCCGCCCGCCAACCGCTGCGTCAACCTCCAGGTGCAGCGCGCACGACCGCCCGGTCAGCCGCGGCAGCGCACGGGGGGCTGGTCAGCCCGCCAGGCGGGCCACCGCTTGCGCTATGCGCTGGCCGAATTGGCGGCCGGTTTCAAGATCGCCGGGGAACATTTCGGCCGCCGACGCATCCGAGGGCGACTGCGCCATGGCACCGCTGGAGGTACCGATCCAGTTCACATCGTTGCGCGTGGCCGCCTTGGAATTGGCGGGCATCATGCCCGTGCCCACCCACAGCCCGCCGTGCTGCATGGCCAGGTGGAACAGGTAGTCCAGGGTGACCTGCTTGTCGCCGTTGGTGCTGGCGCTGTTGGTGAACCCGGCGAACAGCTTGTCCTTCCAGGCCTGGCTGAACCAGGGCTTGCTCGTCGCATCGGCAAACGTCTTGAACTGCCAGCTGGGCCCGGCCATG
>JBKCTS010000112.1:0-2409 GCA_046318695.1 Acidovorax sp. | reverse complement strand
CGCCTCGGGGTTGATGGGCTCGCCCACACTGCCCAGGATGCGCAGGCGCGACAGATCAGACTGCGACGGGTGGACGCTGACCTCGGCTTCCGCCGCCTTGATGAGCGAACGGATGGCGGTGGGGGCCGTGTAGAAAATGCTGCACTTGTGACGCTCGATCATCTGCCAAAAGCGCCCGGCATTCGGGAAGGTGGGTATGCCCTCGAAAATGATCTGCGTGGCGCCCGCAGCCAGTGGGCCGTAGGCGACATAGGTGTGCCCCGTGATCCAGCCAATGTCCGCCGTGCACCAAAAGACGTCGTCAGCGCGCAGGTCGAACGTCCAGTTCATGGTCAACCTGGCCCACAGCAGGTAGCCACCGGTTGCGTGCTGCACCCCCTTGGGTTTGCCGGTGGAGCCGCTGGTGTAGAGGATAAACAGCGGGTGCTCTGCATTCACGGCCACAGGCGGGCAGTCGGTGCTTTGCCCGGCCAGCGCCTGGGCAAAGGTCTTGTCGCGGCCCACCACCATGTTGCAGGCAGAGGCAGTGCGCTCGTACACGAACACGTTGCGCACGGTCTCGCATCCGCCCGTGGCCAGGGCCTCGTCGATGATGGCCTTGAGCGGCAACTCCTTGCCGCCACGCATCTGGTAGTTGGCGGTAATCACGGCGACAGCACCGGCGTCGATGATGCGCTCGTGCACCGCCTTGGCACTGAAGCCACCAAACACCACGCTGTGCGTTGCGCCAATGCGGGCGCAGGCCTGCATGGCGATCACGCCTTCGATGGTCATGGGCATGTAGATCAGGACCCTATCGCCCTTGTTCATGCCATGGGACTTGAGCGCGTTGGCGAACTGGCTCACGCGCGCCAGCAGCTCTTTGTAGGTGACGCGGGTCACAGCCCCATCGTCGGCTTCGAAGATGATGGCGGTCTTGTTTTCGGCTGGGGTGCCGATGTGGCGGTCCAGGCAGTTGGCCGACGCATTGAGTTCGCCGTCGCCAAACCAACGAAAGAACGGCGCATTGGATTCATCCAGCGTCTGGGTGAACGGCCGGGTCCACTGCAGGTTCTCGCGGGCCATGCGCGCCCAGAAACCGTCGGGGTCGCCGTCGGCCTCGGCGCACAGCGCGTCGTAACCCGCCATGCCCGATACGCGTGCTGCCCGCACGACATCGTCGGCGGGAGGGAACACGCGGTTTTCAACCAAAACGGACTCAATCGCGGAAGTGGGCGCACTCATTGTGTTGTCTCCTGGGTCTGATGGAATGGATGCCGGTCTCTTTGCGCTGCCGGAAATGGGCGGTACTGTCGGCCGCAGCACTTACAAGCCACTGACGGGCACGGCGCGCTCGGCTGCTGCCGCCGAAACCGTAGAATCGACCGACTTTTCTTTCCCGACCAAACAACTGCCGATGACCCCGCCCGCCACCAAGCCCCCTGTACCCATGCGGCCCCTGCCCTCGCTGATTTTTGCCAGCCGCTGGCTGCAACTTCCGCTCTACCTGGGCCTGATCCTGGCCCAGGCGGTGTACGTGTTTCACTTCTGGGTGGAGCTCGTTCACCTGATCGAAGCGGCATTTGGCGATGCATCCGCGCTGCAAAAGCTGGTATCCAGCATAGGCTACAAAAGCGACATCGCCGTGGTGTCCCTCAATGAGACCATCATCATGCTCGTGGTGCTGGCTCTGATTGATGTCGTCATGATCTCCAACCTGCTGATCATGGTGATCGTGGGCGGCTACGAGACGTTCGTCTCACGCCTGCATCTCGATGGCCATCCCGACCAGCCCGAATGGCTGAGCCATGTGAACGCGTCGGTGCTCAAAGTGAAGCTGGCTACGGCCATCATCGGAATCAGTTCCATTCACCTGCTGAAAACCTTCATCAACGCCGCCAACTACGACCTGAAGGTGCTGATGTGGCAGACGATCATCCACACCGTGTTCCTGCTGAGTGCCTTGGCCATTGCGCTGACCGACCGCCTGATGTCGACTGCCACGGGGGATCGCCACTGAAGCCAGAGGGCCGGGCAGAGGCGGCTCGGGGAGTACGCCGTATCGGTTTGCTATATTTTTTGTAGCAATAAACAATTACAGGACGTGCGTTATGGGCCTATTTGACCTGATTTTTGGCGCCAAACGCGCGTTGCCGGCGATCCGCCGAGCCTGCACACAGGCCGCGCCCGCATCGTCGTATCGGTTTGTCGCTCGTTATTGAGCGTCGCGTGCTGGCGCTCCACAGGCCAGCGCCCACCGCATCCCCTGCCCGCCAACCGGTTGCCACCGCTAGCTAATCGGTATGCGGCTGTCGATCCGAGCGCGTGGCGGCGCCTGGGGGCCTGCCGCACGTGGGGCGTCGAACGCGCGAATCGGCCCCTGCGAGGGCGTTTTTTGCCGAATGTGCAGCCGACGACTTCCAAGTCCGA
>JBKCTS010000111.1:0-5383 GCA_046318695.1 Acidovorax sp. | reverse complement strand
CGGTCACATCGTGGCGCAGGCGCAGATGGAACTGCCGCAGATCTACCCCCAGCCCGGCTGGGTGGAGCATGACCCGCAGGAGATCTGGCGCACCCAGCTGGCCACCGCGCGCGATGCGCTGGCCAAGGCGGGCATTGCCGCAGGCAGCGTGCGCGCCTTGGGCATCACCAACCAGCGCGAGACCACGGTGCTGTGGAACCGCAAGACTGGCCAGCCCGTGCACCATGCCATCGTGTGGCAGGACCGCCGCGCCGAGCCCGCCTGCGCCCGGCTGCGTCAGGAAGGCCACGCCGCCACCATCCAGGCCAAGACGGGCTTGCCGGTGGATGCCTATTTTTCGGCAACCAAGCTGCAGTGGCTGTTGGACAAGGTGCCCGGCGCGCGCGACGCCGCCGAGCGCGGGGAGCTGGCCTTTGGCACGGTGGACTGCTGGCTGATGTGGAAACTCACCCACGGCCAGGTGCATGCAACCGACGTGAGCAATGCCTCGCGCACCATGCTGTTCAATGTGCACACCAACCAGTGGGACGATGAGCTGCTGGAGCTGCTGCGCATCCCGCGCGCGCTGATGCCCGAGGTGCTGCCGTCGGCCGCCCACTTTGGCGACACCGCGGCCGACCTGCTGGGCCAGGCCGTCCGCATTGGCGGCGTGGCGGGCGACCAGCAAAGCGCGCTGTTCGGCCAGGCGTGCTTTACGGCCGGTATGGCCAAGAACACCTACGGCACGGGCTGCTTCATGCTGATGCACACGGGCAGCACGTTCCAGACCAGCCACAACGGACTGCTCACCACCAGCGCAGCGCAGATAGCCCCCTCGTTTGCGGCGTCGCCCTCTGAGGGGGGGGCACCCGGCCAGGGGCGGCCCGGTGCTGGATGGACCCACGCCCAACCGCAGTTCGCCATCGAAGGCAGCGTGTTCGTGGGCGGCGCCGTGGTGCAGTGGCTGCGCGACGGCCTGCGCGCCATCTCCACCAGCAGTGAGGTCCAATCGCTGGCCCAAAGCGTGCCCGATTCGGGCGGCGTGATGATGGTGCCCGCCGTCACCGGCCTGGGCGCCCCGTACTGGAAGCCCGACGCGCGCGGCACCATCACGGGCCTGACGCGCGGCACCACGCTGGGCCACATTGCCCGTGCTGCGCTGGAGAGCATCGCCTACCAAAGCGCCGCCCTGCTGCAGGCCATGAGCCGCGACGCCGTGGCCGCCGGTAGCGCACCCGTGAGCGAGCTGCGCGTGGACGGCGGTGCCTGCGTCAATGACTTGCTCATGCAGTTCCAGGCCGACCTGCTGGGCATTGCGGTGGTGCGCCCCGCCGTGATTGAAACCACCGCCCTCGGCGCGGCCTACCTGGCCGGGCTGTCCAGCGGCGTGTACCGCAGCACCGACGAGCTGTCCCGGCTGTGGCGGGCAGACCGCCGCTTTGAGCCCGCGCTGGGCAGCGACCGCGCCCAGGAGCTGATGGCGAAATGGGAGCATGCGGTGCGAAAAACGGTCGCCGCATAGCGGCCAACCCCCTGAGGCGCTGCGCGCCTTCCCCCTTCTCTCGAATCGCTGACGCGACTCGGGAAGGGGGACGCAGCCCTCGCTGCGGGGCGGCCCTTGCTCGGCCGCTCTGGCCTTGCGCCGCGCCAGTGGCCGCCGTCGTGACGATGCGGACGGTTTCGGGTGCGTGGGCTCACCGCCCCGCCCTCAAGGCGGGGCCAGGCCAAACCTGATCTCGCACCCTGGCCTGAGCACCTGTCCCCACTGGCGAACCAACGCGGATACCATCGCATTCCTGCATTGACCACCCTCCACTGATCGCCTGCACCATGAGCCAGACCACGTCCTCGCCCAGCCTTCCCACCATCGCCTTCATCGGTGGCGGCAATATGGCCAGCGCCATCATGGGGGGGCTGATCCGGCAGGGGCATGCCGCCAGCGACATCGAAGTGGTTGAGCCGTACGAGCCCACGCGCGCGGGGCTGCTGCACAGCTATGGCATCACGGCCCAGGAGTCGCCCACGGCCGCGCTGCGGCGCGCGCAGATCGTGGTCTGGGCGGTCAAGCCCCAGACCTTCAAGGAAGCCGCTGCCGCCACCCGCGCCCACACGGGGGACGCGCTGCACCTGAGCGTGGCGGCGGGCATTCGCTCGGACAGCATTGCAAAGTGGCTGGGCAGCGAACGCATCGTGCGCTCCATGCCCAACACGCCAGCGCTGGTGGGCAAGGGCATGACCGCGCTGTATGCCCGCCCGGCCGTGAGCGCCGCAGAGCGCCACAGCGTGCAAGCCATCATCGCGTCCACCGGGGAGTTCCTGTGGGTGGATGCTGAACGGCAGCTCGATGCCGTGACGGCACTGTCGGGTTCGGGCCCGGCCTACGTGTTTTACTTCCTCGAAGCCATGACCCGCGCCGGCGTTGGCATGGGCCTGAGCGAGCAGCAGGCGCACCAGCTAGCAGTGGGCACGTTTGTGGGCGCCTCCGAACTGGCACGGCGCTCGGATGAGCCGCCCGCGCTGCTGCGCCAGCGCGTCACTTCCAAGGGCGGCACGACCTTTGCGGCAATCACGTCGCTGGAACACGACGCTGTGGGCGAGGCGTTTGTGCGGGCAATGCAGGCGGCCGAACGCCGGGCCCTGGAGCTGGGCGACGAGTTTGGATCATGATTTTTGGCCGTTACGCATGCCAGCAAAGGGCCGGTTGCTATTTTTTTGATAGCTACACGCCGCGCGCACACCCGGCTTGCTCGCTTTGGCTCATATGCATATGACGTGATCGTTGTTACACCAAAGCACGGATCTGTCTAAACTGCTTGCGGAGATCCCTCTGAAAAGGGCCGCCTGAATGCACCGGCTGTCCCTGCGATGCGAAACTGCCATGGAGCACCGCACAGGTGCCCCGCCCTGGCAAGGGGATCTCCGCAAGCCCTCACCTTTTACTCATCGGTCCCAAGGCATTCACATGAACCTGCGCAATCTCACTTCTTTGGCCCCGCGGTGGCCATCCTTCGGCCTGCGCCAGACGCTGTGTGGCGCTCTGGCGCTGCTGGGTGCCAGCACGGCACTGGCCCAGACTCCCGCCCCGTTGTCCCAGCAGCAGGTCAAACTGCTGGCGGCCGCCTGTGCCAGTTGCCATGGCACGGACGGCGGCTTTGTGGGCCCCATTCCCTCCATTGCCGGGCGTCCGGCGGATGTGCTGTCCACGCAGTTGCTCAACTTCAAGCACCGCGCGCCCGCGGGCACCACGGTGATGGACCGCCTTGCCAAGGGCTACACCGATGAGGAACTGCGCGCTCTGGCCTCGCATTTCTCATCGATCCGCAAGTGAAGGGAGTCACCATGCACAAGAACCAACCCGCCCTCGATCACATCAGCACGCCCACCACAGCCTCGCGCCGCCGGTTCCTGCACGGCCTGGGCGCGGCGTCCATGCTGCCAGTGCTGGCCGCCTGCTCTGCCCCTACCATCAGCCGCGCTCCCGCAGGCCGCGTGGTCGTGGTGGGTGGCGGCTTTGGCGGTGCCACGGCGGCCAAGTACATCAAACGCGCCAACCCTGCGGTGGACGTCGTGCTGGTCGAGCCCAACAAGCGGTTTCACACCTGCCCCATGTCCAACCTTGTCCTGGCGGGCGAGCGCACGCTGGACTCCATCTCGCACGGCTATGACGAACTGCAAGGCACCTACGGCGTGCGCGTGGTGCATGCCCGGGCGGAAGACGTGAACGCGACCGCCCGCACGGTGCGCCTGTCCACGGGCGCGGTGCTGGAATACGACCGCCTGCTGCTGTCGCCCGGCATCGACTTCCGCTGGAACGCCATTGAGGGGTACGACGAGCGCGCCGCCGAACTGGCGCCCCATGCCTGGCGTGCCGGGCCACAGACCACGTTGCTGCGCCGCCAGCTCGAAAGCATGGAGGACGGCGGGGTGTTTGTGCTGAGCGTGCCCGCAGACCCGTTCCGCTGCCCGCCCGGCCCCTATGAGCGGGCCAGCCTGATCGCCCATTACTTCAGCCGCCACAAGCCCCGCTCCAAGGTGCTGATCCTCGACGCCAAGGACAATTTTTCCAAGCAGGGGCTGTTTCAGGCGGCATGGAAGAAGCTCTATGGCGACCGCATTGAATGGGTGGGGCTGTCCAAGGATGGCCGCGCGGTGCGCGTGGACGCGGCCCGGCGCGAAGTGCAGACCGAATTCGGCACGCTGCACAAGGCGGCCGTGCTGAACGTGGTGCCGCCCCAAAAAGCCGGTTTTATCGCCGAGCGTGCTGGCGTGACCGACGCCTCGGGCTGGGTGCCGGTCCACCCCAACACGTTCGAGTCGCGCCTGCAAAAGAACATCTATGTGGTGGGCGACGCCACCGTCGCTGCGCCCATGCCCAAGTCGGGCTTCACGGCCAACACCCAAGCCAAGGTGGCTGCGGCGGCCATCGTGGCATCGCTGGACGGCAGCACACCCGCGCAGGCCATCTGGGTCAACACCTGCTACAGCCTGGCCTCGCCCGACTATGGCGTCACGGTGGCAGGCGTCTTCCGGGTCGAGAACGACAAGATCATCAGCGTGCCCAATTCCGGCGGTCTGAGCAGCGCCAATGCCGACGACAGCATCCGCCGCACCGAAGCCGCGTATGCACACGGCTGGTACCAGGCGATCAGCCAGGACACCTGGGGCACACCTCGACCGGCGTGATGCCGTCATGATCGACTGGAACGCACTCTCGGGAGAGCAGCGCGAAGCCTGGGTGCTGGGGGCCACCGCCGCGCTGGGCCTGGCCTATGGCGTGCTGGCGCAAGGCAGCCGTTTGTGTTTTCTGCGTGCGGTGCAGGCGGTTTTTGCGCGCACGTCGATGGCCCCGCTGCGCCTGTTTGCCGTGGCCATGGCCACCGCGCTGGTGGGCAGCCAGTGGTTGTCCGTTGCAGCCGATGTGGACCTGCGGCAGTCGCTGTACGCGCAAAGCCGTCTGTCACTCGTGCTGGTGGTGCTGGGCGGCGTGCTGTTCGGCTACGGCATGGCGCTGGCCAATGCCTGCGGGGCGCGCAGCCTGGTGCTGCTGGGCAGCGGAAACCTGCGATCGCTGGTGACGCTGCTGTGCCTGGCGGTGGGGGCGTCTGCCACGCTGTCTGGCGTGCTGGCACCGCTGCGCATTCGCCTGACTGAAGTCACCCAGACCCCGCTGGCAGCCACCACACTGCCTGATGTGCTCACCCTGCTGACGCCCCTGTCCGGCGCAGCCGCACGGTGGGCCTGTGTTGTGGTGCTTGTGGCGGTCTTGCTGGGCTGGGCGTTCACGCGCCAACCCGCAGCGGCTGCGTCTGCCGCGCCCCGCCCCCACTGGAGCTCGCTGCTGCCAGGGGTGCTGATGGGTCTGCTGGTGCCCCTGGGCTGGTGGATCACCGGTCGCCTGGGGGTC
>JBKCTS010000110.1:0-2421 GCA_046318695.1 Acidovorax sp. | reverse complement strand
CAAGGTGCCCGGGTTTCCGGGTCACCCCCACCGCGGGTTTGAAACGGTGACGCTGGTGCGCAGCGGCCTCATCGACCACTCCGATTCACTGGGCGCGGCGGCAAGATTTGGCGGTGGCGATGTGCAGTGGGTCACGGCGGGCAAGGGCATCGTGCATTCCGAGATGTTCCCGCTGCTCAACGCCAACGAACCCAACCCGCTCGAACTCTTCCAGATCTGGCTGAACCTGCCTGCGCGCAACAAGATGGTGGAGCCGCACTTCACCATGCTGTGGAACGAGCGCATTCCGCGGCTCTTGCACCGCGATGCCGCGGGCCGAAAGACGACCGTCACCGTGGTGGCGGGCGCGCTGCGCGGTGCGGCTGCGCCCCTGTCGCCTCCGCCCGAATCGTGGGCCTCAGAGCCTGAAGGCGATGTGGCGATCTGGACGCTGCACCTGGAGCCCGGTGCCGAGTGGACGTTGCCCGCTGCGGCCGGGGCAGGCACGCAGCGCATGCTGTACTTCTTTGTGGGCGAGAGCCTGCGCGTGGGACCGCAACGCGTGGACCGCCATGCCGCGCTGCAGTTGCGTGCAGGGCACGACTGGGTGCTGGCCAACGACGGCACCACACCGCTGGAATGCCTGCTGCTGCAAGGCCAGCCCATTGCCGAGCCTGTGGCGCAGTACGGCCCGTTTGTGATGAACACGCAGGCCGAGATCATGCAAGCCATGAACGACTACCGCCGCACCCAGTTTGGCGGCTGGCCCTGGGCCGACCAGGGTCCGGTGCATGGCTCTGAGGCGCGCCGGTTTGCGCGCTACCCGGGCCGGTCCGACGAAGAGCGGCCAGAGGCGGTCGCGGCAACAGAGGCCGTGAGCGCAGCGCGCTGAGATCGTGGGGGCGTGACCTCGTAGACAATGCGCGGTGCCCTCAGTGCAGCGCTGCAGCCGCGCCGCGCCTGGCCCGCTGCGGCACCTGCAGGCCGCCTCCATGGAAAGCGATCATTCATGAACATCACCAAAGACTCCGCCGTGACCATCACCTACAAGCTGACCAGCCCCCAGGGCAAACCGCTGGACGCGGGCAGCCTGGCCTATCTCCACGGCGGCTATGAAAACATTTTCCCCAAGGTCGAGGCCGCATTGGAAGGCCAGTCGGTGGGCTTTGCCACCATGCTGGACCTGGCGGTGGAAGACGCATTTGGCGCGCGCGACGAAAGCCTGGTGCGCACCATCCCCAAGAGCGAGTTCCCGCCAGGCGTGAAGGTGGGCGGCCAGCTACAGGGGGTGGGTCATGACGGCCAGCCCACCGTGTTCAATGTCGTCAAGATCAAGGGCCCCGAAGTGCACCTGGATGGCAACCATCCGTTGGCCGGGCAGCCACTGAAGTTCAGCTGCAAGGTCACCGCCGTGCGTGCTGCCAGCGCGGAAGAAATTGCGCACCGGCACGTGCACGGGGCGCACGGACACCAGCACTAGCCCGGATATTTCACCAGGGACGCGCCCGAGTGGGCTGTGATGCGGTGCGCTGGCAAGGCGCGACAACGCTGCGGGCTCGTGCCCGCAAGGAGGAGCAACGCAGCCAGCGTGCCGCAGCACGGCTCAATCGGGTGTGTAGCGCTCGATTCAAATTGGATTTGGCACTAAAAGCCAGGAAAGTGCGTATTCATGCAGTGTTGCGGCACATAGGACAGCGACCTGGTGAAATATGCGGGCTAGGGGCAATATCGGCGGCGCCAGCTCGGGTCACCGCGGCGGCTTTGCCAGCCTTCGTTGGGCTGCGCAGCGCCGATCGCCGGCAGCACCCGTTCAGGATGAGGCAGTTGGCGAGGATTCGCCCTTGCGCCGTGGAATCTGGTCCGCGTCGAGCAAGGCTTCAATGCGCGCAAAGATCTCGTGGCGCAGGAAGGGCTTTTTCATGAAGTCATCTGCGCCGATGCGGTTGGCATAAAACTGCTCGGTTGCATGCTCATTACCGCTGATCATGATCACCGGGATGTGCTGCCACGCAGGCATCTTGCGGATTGCCCGCAGCGCATTGAAGCCGTTCATGCCTGGCAGGATGATGTCGAGAAAGATCAGTTCGGGCGGGTCCTGGGCGATCAGGCTCAGTCCGTGTTCGGCGTCCAAAGCCTCGCGGGTTTCGTAGCCCGCAGAGCGCAAAGTTTTGCGCAGCACGGCCACCACGGTCGGCGAGTCGTCGATGATCAGCACCCGGGTGCCGCTGCGCGCATTGGAGCGCGTGCGCTGGCGTCGATCCTGCCAGGCAGCAGGGGTGGCATCGATTGCTTCCGTTCGGCCCGTCGACTTGCGCACGCTGCCCAGAAGCCGATCAAAAATACTCATGGTGTTTTCTCGTTTTTCATCCGCAGGTGTCAGGCAGGTGCTGAGGAATCAGGTGTTCATGCGGATCGGCCAACCCCGGCCTGCCTACCCGACCG
>JBKCTS010000109.1:0-12812 GCA_046318695.1 Acidovorax sp. | reverse complement strand
ACGACGGGCGCGGTACACGTTGGAATTCAAGCTGGAAGCCGTCAGGCTGGTCAAGGCTGGCCAGGTGGCCGCTGTCACGGCAAAGGTGTTGGGTGTCCCCAAGCAGACGCTGGAGAACTGGGTACGGCTCGAAAAAAAAGGAACTCTCAAGGGGGCTGGCGACAAGCCGGTGAGTGCTGAGCAGATGGAGTTGGCCAGGCTGCGTGCCGAACTGGCCCGGGTCAAGATGGAGCGCGACATCTTAAAAAAAGCGACGGCGTACTTCGCAAGGGAATCGACGTGAAGTACGCCTGGATAGCCATCAACAGGCAGCGGTGGCCAGTTTCCGTGGCGTGCGACATGCTGGGCGTGAGCACCAGCGGCTACTTCGAGCACATGCGCCGCAAGGGTACGGACAAGCCATCCAAGGCGGGCGCCAACAAACGCATCAGCAACGAGGCCCTGCTGGCCCACATCCGGGCCATCCACGCCGAGGTCAAGCAGGAATACGGCTGGCCCAAGATGTGCAAGGAACTGGTGGCCCGAGGCATCCGGGTGGGCAAGGAGCGGGTGCGGCGCATGATGAAAGAGCACGGCATCAAGGCCCGGGGCAAGAGGAAGTTTGTCGTCACCACCGACAGCAAACACAGCCTGCCCATTGCGCCGAACCTGCTGCAGCGCAACTTCACGGCGACTGCGCCCAATCAGGTGTGGACGGGCGACATCACCTATATCGCGACCGACGAGGGCTGGTTGTACCTGGCCGTGGTGCTGGACTTGTTCAACCGTCAGGTGGTGGGCTGGAGCATGCAGCCACACATGCACAGTTCACTGGTGACGGATGCGTTGCGCATGGCGTGGTTCCGACGAGCGCCAGAGGCGGGTGTCATCTTCCATTCCGACCGCGGCAGCCAATACTGCGGACATGAATTGCAGGCTGCGCTGGCCGATTACAAGATGAAAAGCTCCATGAGCCGCAAGGGCGACTGCTGGGACAACGCGCCCACGGAAAGCTTCTGGGGGCGTCTGAAGGTGGGGCGCTTGTACGGTCGGAAATTCGAGACCCGCAGGCAGGCCATGGACGAGGTCATTGACTGGATGGCGTTCTACAACCACCGCAGAATTCACTCGACATTGGGCTATGTCAGCCCGATGCAGTTTGAGAAAAGCTGGCACGCGGCACAACTCAAGAAGGCCGCATAATTGACCAGCTAAGAGGTACGTCCAACAGGGGCAGGTTCATGATCGGATCAAGAAGCTCTGTTTGACAACCTGTAGTGCGAGTACGGCAGACGCATCAGGGACACATTAATCCCAGTGGTGTGGCCACATCGAAGCCGGGTGGTCGTTGACATCGAAACGAATCCGCAGCAAGCCCAGGTCATCATCAGCTCACGCGAATACGGCAGGCGCAGTGACAGCAAGATGCTGCAGCGAGAGGGCTGCTAGACTCCGGGCTGCTATTCCGCCAGCGTGCCCAGTGGCTCCCTCCCAATGACGCCCATGCTCTCCGATAAAAGGCCTGACACCCGGGCGCTGTACGCCTTTACTGCGCTTTTGCTGGCGGCCGTGCTGACCGTTTACCTGCCAGGTCTGGGACACGATCTTCTTTTTGACGATCAACGGCTAAAGGACGGTAGCATCTTCGGACAATATGGCAGTCTGCTGACCATCAAGCAGCGCATGATCTCGTATGGAAGCTTCGTCTGGATCGACCAGTTGCTAGGCGCTGGTTGGTGGAAGCAACGTCTGGTCAACATCGCGCTGCATCTCGGCGTGGTAGCCGCTGTCTATGGACTGCTGCGGGCGCTTCTAGCCCACACGCGGTTTCCTGAAGACATCGAGGAGCAGGAACACTTCGAAGCATCCCGACGTGCCGCCCTGCGCATCGGGGTGGCGCTGTTTGCGCTCAGCCCGGTGGCAGTGTACGCGGTGGGCTACCTGATCCAGCGCTCCATCGTGATGGCGACCCTGTTCGCGTTGCTAGCCTGTTGGGCGTTTGTGCGCGCGCTTGAAACTCGGCGCTGGGCGTGGTACCCCGCGGCACTCGCTTGCTACGTACTGGCAGTGCTTTCTAAAGAGCATGCCGTCATGACTGCGGCCCTTGCTTTGCCGCTGTATGTATTTGTGCGACGACCTGATTTCAAGCGTGTCGCAGTCGCAGGGGCGGTAGCACTTTTACTCCTGTCAGGAGCCACGACGGTGCTTCTGCACTTCTATGGGGATGTGGTCGGAAAAGTATTTGACGAACAATCGCTTGCTTTCGTGCAACAGCTGGAGGCCGTTCAACCAGGTATCAGTGGGCGGATGCTTCCACTGAGTATCTTGAATCAGGCGGGGCTCTTCTTCGGCTACGGGCTGTTGTGGCTTGTGCCTTATGTTGGCTGGATGTCCGTTGACCTGCGACCTGCCTTCCCTCTGGGATTTTTTGTCTCGTGGCATGCGCTAGGGGCTGCGGGCTATGTGGCTCTGATCTTGGGTGCAAGCTGGCTGCTGCTGCGTCGCTCCGGAGCGCTGGCGCTGCTTGGCCTGTTTCTGCTCATGCCCGCGCTGTGGTTTGCCACCGAGTTCACCACCGTGTGGGTTCAGGACCCGATGGTGCTATATCGCAGCTACCTTTGGGCGGTGACGCTGCCAGGCCTGCTGGCCATAGCGCTGACGGGGTTTACGCCGCGCACCATTTACTCGGCTGGCATCGTACTGGGCTTGCTGTTTGCAGTGCTCGCCCTGGAGCGCCATCTTTCGCTGGCCGACGACCTGAGTGCCTGGACGGACGCCAGCGAAAAAATTGACCTCAAGGCCCCGCCGAGCGCCGTGGGTCGGAGCCGGGCTTTTGTAAACCTAGGTGCGTATTACCAAAGCCGAGGACTCGTAGAGCAGGCCGAACGGCCGCTTGCCACTGCTGTCGCATTGGGTGACCGTGGCGCAATTGGATCGAGCGCGATGTTCAACACCGGACTGCTCTTACGGTCCTTCAACAAGCACACAGAAGCGCTGAAAGCGTTTGCAGCCGCCGAAGCTCTAGGCTACTCGGATCCGCGGCTCTACATCCAGCGTGGCAGGTCGCTCACAGCGCTAGGACAGCACGAACAGGCGTTCAGGAGCTTCAGCCTAGCTGCAATTCGCGCCAAGTCGAATCCGGGCGATCACAGCCTGATGCCCGCAATCCTTATCTCGCGCGTGGAATCAGCCATGGCGGGGCAACTCTACGGTGAGGCCATTGTGTGCTTCGAGGAATTACTCCGGGAAAGCCCCATGGACCCCCGACTGCGGCTAGGTATGGGCATGGCGCTTGTCGGCAAGGGCGAAGCAAAAAAGGCGCTCGAATGGTTCAACACGCTGATTGCCGAAAAGCCGAGTGCGATGGCCTATTACGGCCGCGGCCTGGCTTACCACCAAATGGGGCAGCACTCGGCCAGCCTGCGCGATCTTGACGAGGCCCTTGGCATTGACCCACGCAACCCGCAGTACCAAGCCATGCGCTCCACAGTGGCCGAAGCTGCTGGCACAGGTGGCAAAAACTCCCGCCGTACCAAGTAGCGCAGGTTGCAAACTGTGGCCTTGCGCATACTTCATATTGGTAAGTTCTACCCCCCCTTTCGGGGTGGGATGGAGGTGTTTCTGGCCGACTTGATCACCGCGCAACGCGCGGCCGGGATTGATGCCGCAGCGCTGGTGCACGGAGCACCGCTGCCCGATGACCCACACTGGCTGACTCGGGTGCCCGCGCAGTTCCAGATCATCTACGCTCCTATCGCAATCGGTTTCAGAGCGGCACTGGCCCGCGCTATCGCGCGGCATCAGCCCGATGTCTTGCATCTGCATATGCCGAATAACTCAGCCTTGTGGGCGCTGACTCTTCCACAGGCTGTTGCCATCCCTTGGGTGGTGCACTGGCACTCCGATGTGGTCTCCTCTCAGATCCGCTTGGCCGTGGCAGTGGCGTACCGGCTGTACCGCCCTTTCGAGCAGGCAGTGCTTGAGCGGGCAGAGCGCATCATCGCCACATCGCCGCCCTACCTGGAGGCCAGCGAAGCGCTGCAACCGTGGCGCGCCAAGTGCGCCGTCATACCGTTGGGTCTGGGCCCAATGCCGCCCGCCCCCCCCCAATCGCAAACAGCGGCGCCATGGAGCGCGAGCGGGAAGCTGCGTCTGCTGTCGATCGGCCGTCTCACGTACTACAAAGGGTTCGAGACGCTCATCGAAGCCGTGTCCCGCCTGGAGGGTGTAGAACTGCTGATCGTAGGCGACGGCGAATTGCGCGGCAAACTGCAAGCCCTCATTGATGCCCGTACCGCGACCGGAGTTACCCCCCCGATACGCCTGCTGGGCAACGTAACGGATGCCGAGAAAGCCGGCCTGCTTGCAAGTTGTGACGTGTTTTGCCTGGCATCGCGCGAGCGCACTGAAGCGTTTGGCATGGTGTTGCTGGAAGCAATGCACCATGCCAGGCCGTGCGTTGTGTCTGCGCTGCCCGGCTCTGGCATGCCATGGGTGCTGGCGACCGCGAAAGCAGGCCTGCAAGCATCCCCGGAAGACCCTGCCGACTGGGCCGAAAAGATCCTGCAGATGCAGGCAGATCCCGGCCGCCGAGCCCAATGGGGCGCTGCTGGTAGCCGTGCCTTGCCTCAATATTTCTCTATCACCGCGTGTACGCGAGCCTTGTCCGCACAATATTTACTGGCGGCCCCCCATGCCGACCATACGATCCGTCCAGGCAAGGACATTCTGATTGTGATCCCCGCCCGAAACGAGGCGGCTACCATTGGAGGCCTTCTACAGCGCCTGAGCTCTGCGGGGTGGAGCAACGTGCTTGTTATCGATGACCAAAGCACCGACAACACCGGCGCCATAGCCAGTGCTGCAGGCGCGCAGGTGCTCCGGCCCGTGCTGGCCATGGGCGCATGGGGTGGCATGCAAGCAGGCATATCCTATGCACTGCGCCATGGGTATCAGGCAGTCATCACCATGGATGCCGACGGACAACACGAGGTGGACGAAATTCCGGTGCTGCTTCAGGCGCGCGAATTGGCCGACCTGGTTGTCGGAGCCTTCCCGGAACGTGCAAGCCGCTTGCGGCAACTTGCATGGAACTGGTTTAGAAACCTGGCCGGCTTTGACCTGCGCGATCTGACTTCGGGATTCCGGCTCTACAACCGAGAGGTAATGGAAGTACTGGCATCACGTGAGGCCACTTTGCTCGACTACCAAGATCTCGGCGCACTACTGCTTGTTCGGCGCGCCGGGCTCGGGATACGGGAAGTGCCGGTCTCGATGAATCTGCGCGCTGTTGGCCAGTCCCGCATTTTCAATTCATGGGTGAGCGTAGCCAAGTACATGGCAGCAACAACATTGTTGTGCATGGCGCAGTGGAATGTAGCAGCACGCCGAAATGCTGGAGCGAAGAAACAATGACCTTAAGCACGCGCGATATCGCTGGTGACATTACGCATATAAATTCATGAACTCTAAAAAAGTGTATCAGCCAGACTCAATATCACAGTCTATTGCCCAAGATGGCCTATATGCCGCTTCATCAATTTAATGAACCGATCCTGACTAAACAAAGCGGCTCGGCGACTACATGATTCTGAGATGTCAGGCCCCAGGAGGGCTTCTATTGTCTTGACTGCATTTACAACTTCTTGAATGGTCGGGGAAGGGCTTATCAATACGCCATTTTCCGTCGGAATGATGGTTTCTAGCAGCCCTCCGTCTGCCACCCCTATCACCGGTTTCCCCGCCGCCATAGCCTCGACAGGTGACATGCCAAAGTCCTCATCTACCGGGATATAAATCACGCATCGCGCCTTGCCGACCCAGAGGCGCAGCGCCTCGTCAGGCTGCCAGCCAATGAACCGGATGTTGGGTGCATCTCCCGCGATTACCTTCAATCGTTCCAACTCAGGGCCGCCAGAAAGTACCACCAGCGACTGATTCGGCATTTGCAGAAATGCCCGCACGATCAGGTCGACCCGCTTGTTGGGCACCAGCCGCGCGGTAGACAGGTAATAGCCCTCGTCGCCCAAGCATTGAAAGTGCTGCGTAGCCACCGGGGGATAGACCACTTCGGCGTTCAACCCTGTGTAACGATGGAGCCGGGCGCGCACGTTCTCCGAGTTCACGAAAATCCGATCCATCCGACCGATGGCAGCTTCATACCGCTTACGAAACCACTGCACGAATATTGCGTAGAACGGCCGGAGCCAGAACGGGAAACCCGCCAACGTGCTGTCGTAAAGATCGTAGGCAAAGCGAGGGATCGTATGACAGTAATAAAGGCGCTGGCCAGATCGCTGCTGGTAAACCGCCAAGGGGGCATAGAAGCCGCTGTAGAGCACGGTGTGTGCCTCTTGTAACCTTTGGGCCCGGAACCGAAAGCACCACATGCTCTCCAAGATGCGCGGAAGGCACTTGGACCAGCCACCCCGCAGTTCCTGAACGTTGGCCGAGGAACCATCCAGCAATGGTTGGGCGGCTGGGTAGCAACGGCTGACCAGAGTCTGAAATTCGGGAAAGGCCTCGGCCAGCGTGAGCGTTACACGCTCTGCGCCCCCCGCCACCTGCATGAAGTCGTACAAAAGGTAGTTTTTCATACCAGCATCTCCAGACGGGTCAACATGGTTTCTGCACGCGCATTCCAGTCATTGGCTTGCACGAAGTCCTCCGCGAAGCCTGCAGGGCGTAACTGCGCTTGCGCCCCAGCTTGTACGACGGCATCCGCGAATGTTCGGGCATCGTTGCCATAACAGGCCAGGACACCCATTCCGTGGCGCAGTGCGCCCAGATCGGTGCTGGCCACCCCCAATCCGGCGGCGATGTACTCATAAAACTTCAACGGGCGCTCGACATAGCGCATGCGTCCATCCGCCTCGCAAAAAGGGATCAGTCCCACTTCGTGGCTTTGCAGGACCGCCGGCAACTCTGCACGGCCTATACTGCCGCGCCACTGCAGGTTCGAAGGCCATCCGTGCTGCGCAGGCGTGCCGGGGGCATACACCGCGAAGGTCCAATCGGGCAACAATCGCGCGGCCTGGGACAGCAAGTCGATGTCCAGCCACGCCGTAAGTCCGCCGACATAGACTGCGCTGCGCGGCTGTCGGACAACCGGGCGTTGGACGGCAGACATCAAAAGCCGGGGCTCCACCCCATTCGGAATGTGCACCACCCGGCTCTGCGGATTCAAAGCCCGGGCATATTCCACCAGGGGGCCAGAGACGGCCCATGCTTCGTCGAAATCGGGGCCGCCAACCATGGATTCGAGCCTGTTGATGAGCACCGGATGCAGATCGCGCGCAAACCCCTGAGGCCAGTCGTTCAGGCGGCAGACCTTGGCACGGGCCGCGATCTGGTGCATCAGCAACATGTTCGGGGCCACATCGGCAATGCAGGCGTCGAAAGTCACATCGCGCAGGGGCGACGGACACCA
Organism: Acidovorax sp.; assembly: GCA_046318695.1. Classification (GTDB taxonomy): domain Bacteria; phylum Pseudomonadota; class Gammaproteobacteria; order Burkholderiales; family Burkholderiaceae_C; genus Acidovorax. The sequence goes on along the minus strand of JBKCTS010000109.1, from coordinate 5,404 downwards.
TTGCCCGTACGCCGGCAACTGCCAGGACCAGCGCAAAAAAAACCGATGCGCAGGAAACGGCGACTTTAAGCTCCATTCGGTAAGCCCCTGCGAAACGCTCACCGAACGCTGCCGCAGCCCATGTCCCCATGCCCTACCCAGCCTGGCATGGCGCTGGCGGCCCACCACGTCGATGGGCGATGAGAGTGTTGGCACGTAGTCGACCGACCAACCCGCCGCTGCTAACGCCTGCGCCAGATACTGCGAACCCACCTTGGTGCCGCCATCAATGAACGACTGGGTGCCTAAAACCAGCGCACGCATGGTATCAGTGGACCGAGCGGACACGGCTGGCCAGCAAGCTGCTCACCTCGTCACGAAGCCATCGACGGGTGACCGCCGCATTAAAGCGCTGGCTAGCAACGTCAGAAGCGCGCTTCATGGCATCAATGTCCAGAGCGGAGAGGCGTGAGAGACGGACAGCCAGGTCCGCCGCATCGAAACTGCTGCTGACCACGCCACAGCCAAGTTCCGTCACCAGGGCCTGCATTTCAGGCGAAGGGCCGACGGCAATGGCCAGGCGCGCCTGCATGAATTCGAAGAACTTGTTGGGCAAAGCGTGCAGGTAATTGAAATTGGTGGGTGGCAGCAGAAACAAGCCGATGTCATAGCCGTTGATATGCGCCGCAATATCTCGCATGGGCACCGGCGGAATGAACCGAATGCGAGCATGCCGAGCTGCCCGCTGCTTCAAGGATGCGAGGTAGGCCGGGTCTTGCTCCATCAGCATCAGATCAAGGCTGAAGCGATCATCCAGGTGGTCCATGAGGTCGATCATCACCTCGATCTTGCGGGAGGCGATGGCTGCGCCGTGGTGAATCAGCCGAATGCGGTCGGCACGCGTCGGCTGCACGGACAAAGCCTGGGGCTCAGGACAATTGGGCATGACGGATACCGGCACCCCATAACACCGCTCGTACTCGCGCGCGATACCGGCGCACACGGTGCTCATGCGCGCTACGCGCGGCAGCGCGTCACGGCAAACAGCATCGAAGAAAGGCCCGAGCAACATGCGCCATGCCCAAAGGTCCTCGAATTCGCGCGGCGCGTACTCGTGCGCATCAAGCCAAACAGGCGTATTGCCTGCAAGCCGCAGCGCCATCGGCAAAGCCATCACATCGTTGGCAAGTACAAGATCGAATCCGGCCGGGACCTGTTCTGCAGCTTTCTCCAGAGCACGAATCTGAGGGTGCTGCCAGTAATAGGTGCTGTAGCGGCGAAAAGCCAACCGCAGGGCATTGCGCAAAACCACCATGCGGCTCGCACGCGGCTGATCTACAGAGGTGAAATGGCGCACCCCCGGTGGGCACTTGCCGAAGCCTATCACATGGACCTCATGTGCATCACTCAGCGCCTCGTACTGGCGCATCACGCGGGGATCGGACGCGATGGGCGAAAGCGACAACAACAGCACACGGGCCATAGCAACTCACCCCGCGAAATGCTGTGCGTGCCAACGCGTGAAGTTGATCCAGCGCCAAACCTGCCAACTAAAAGGGCGCTGTCCCGCAACAACCTGATCAAAGGCCTTCAGCACCTCGTCCTGGCGGAAGAAAGGCAAGTTCAGCGGGTACCGCAACCACTCGCGCACTTGCGGCGCCATCTGCAAAAGCCATGCTTGCTCTGGCGTGGCAAAGCCGATCTTGTCCCGACGATCCAGAATCTCATCCGGCACGAGGCCTCGCATGGCGCGGCGCAGCAGATGCTTGGTTTCGCCTTGGGGCGATACCAAATATTCCTCCGGCAGCGTTAGTAAAAAGTCAGCCAGCTCCGTCGTCAAAAAGGGGACCCGGCTTTCTACTGAAAACCGCATGGAATTGCGGTCACCGTGGCGCAGAAGCCCAGGGAGACCGACACCATGTAGCGAGCGAGCCAATTCAGCCACCAACCGACGACCAGGGGCCGTCTGAGCTGGCAATTCGCGCGGGAAACGCAGCACCACGCCACCGTCGGCCAATACGCGCCCGTCCAGCCAGGGCGGACATACATCCGCTCCGTTCATGCGACGCAACGCTTGATAGGCGGAATCGCTGGTGTATTCAGCCACTGCAGCTTTGAAGCCTTCAAGCCCTGCCCTGCCCGGCCAGCGCCCCCAATCGCGCAAGAAAGCGACGGCACCCGCCCACTGGCCTTCGTCCAGCAGGCTGCGCACACGCGGCCCTGGATAGCCCACATAGCCGCCGCACAGTTCATCAGCCCCCTGGCCATCGAGTGTCACGGTTACCCCATGTTCGCGTGCCAATTTAAACACCCGGTATTGGGCGTAGATGCTGGTGCTGCCAAAGGGCTCGCCTTGGGTAGCAATCATGTCGTCCAAGTCGGCAACCAACTCGCTGGGCTGAATGAACACCTTGTGGGCAGTGGCACCTGTTCCAGTGTTCACCTGATCTACCCATTGCTCTTCGGAGACCGCGCTGTTCGCAGCGATAAAACTGAACGTGTGGATAGGTACGTCAGGCTCCAAATGCCGCATGCAGCCGACGATGGCGGAAGAATCCACGCCCCCAGATAGCGCGGCTCCCAACGGTACATCGCTGCGCAGATGCAGCCGCACACTATCCAGAAGCCGATTTTTTAGCGCTTCCGCCGCGTCATCGAATGACAAACGTGGTGCCACCGCAATGGTGGGTCGCCACCACGAGCGAAGAGACATTTCTCGCGACCCAAACGAATAACGAAAACATTGGCCAGGAGGCACTGCCAAAACATCCCGGAAAAAGGTTCGCTCACCAGCTTCGTAACGGCCATGGACTAAGTAGTCGTATGAAGTCTGCCAGTCGAGCTCAACTGGATGAGGCCGCATGGCTCGCAAAGCAGGCACTTCCGAGGCAAACGCCAATCCCTCACTGTCTGCGCGGTAATACAGCGGTTTGATTCCAAAAGCATCCCGCGCACCATGCAGATCGCCCGTCCGTCGATCCAGAAGTACGAAGGCAAACATGCCCACAAAGCGTGGCAATGCTGCCTCGCCCCATTCAATCCATGCCTGAAGCAACACCTCGGTGTCAGACACTGAGCGGAACTGGCAACCCCGAGTTTCCAACGCTTGGCGCAGTTCTCGGTAGTTGTAGATTTCTCCATTGAAGACCAACACAAATCGACCATCTGCGCTGGTCATGGGCTGGTGGGCCGCCTCCGTTAGATCAATGACACTCAGGCGCGTGTGGCCCAACGCCACGCTGTGACTAGCGCCCTGCCATATTTCCACGCCCTGATCGTCCGGGCCACGCCTGCGAAGGCAAGCCAAGGCTGGCGCCAAATGGCTCTCAAGCGCTGCCGCAGGCCTATGGGAAGTCAGTCCAGCAATACCGCACATACAGATTACTTTGAATGCAGCTTTGCCCAAAGCCGATTGACACCGTCATTGAAAGGGCGGCGCAAGACCCATGGAATCGAATGCCATATGGCCAGCAATGGTCCCGGCGCCGCAGGTAGCCTGGATTTCCTCACGGGATGTTCAATGATTTCTGCGGGTAACCCTGAAGGTAAGCCGCTGCGCTGAGCAGGCTTGTACGACTGGATCAATCCCTCGTACTCAGCGATGAACTTCTGATAGGTATAACGGCCGGACTGAACAACATCAAGATAGGCTTTTTCGGTCAATCGGTCCAGTAGAGAGTCGTCGGACACAGCAGCTATTACTTCGTCAATATTGGAAAAATCTTTGCGCAAAGGGATGTAGTGGACCCATGGTTGCAAGATCCCGGAATATATTCCTTCAAAAAGAATCAACGCTGTGCGGTAAGCGATTGCTTCAAAAAAACGAGGAGAAATTTGATTCATGATGGGTTGTTCGTCCTCCCACCCCATTCGCTGCTTGAATTCCGCGTAACTCAATTCCGGATTTTCAGTGAGTGCGTCGTTAACCGCTTTCCGGAGGCTGCCGTCAAAATCAAATCGATTGGCGCCGCTCTCAGTCCCCAGAGTGGCTTTGCAATCCATCAGGAAGCGGGGCCAATCGCTGCCATAGATACGTTTTTCTTCGTCCCATTCAATGTCGCAAGAAATACCGCGTTGTTTGCAGGCAAGCTGCATACCCTTGGCAATTTCGAGTTTTTCTTGACCAAGATCACCGTAAAAATACGGCAATGCCCGTCCTCGATAGCCAATAGAAATAGGACGATTTATTGCTGAGGGAGACGAAGAGGTGTCTTGAATCGGTTCCGGACAATAACCGGTCAAAGTACTGACAAAGCGAACATTAGGAAAGCGTGCGGACGGGTAAATCTCTTCCCTGTGCAAGGGAGGGACACAAGTAAAAACTGTTGAAACACCCAATTCATCAATCGCGCTCCAAACATTAGATGTCAGATCATATTCATCTTGAACAAATAATATCTTTTGCCCCGAATGCCTCGAAATTTTCAACCTTAGGGCGCCTGATATATGCCCGAAAGCCACCCTCGCGCTGTAATGAATCAAAATTACATCGAAAACAGCAAAGTCAAATTGCACATCGGGCAATCCCGCGTGCATAAAAAAATGACTGTTTTTAGAGTATTTTTTAAAGGCGCACAGATGGTCAAAAACCGTATTCGTATAGGTTTCGAAGTGGTCGTAAAGAATCAGAACATTCATGCATCAATAAATTGATTTTGCCAAAGCTCCAAGCTTAGCAACGCCCACAAGTTCCGCCCATAAACAGATTGAGAGTTCAAAACCTGATCAACAGTGAACCCGTCACTTAAATACGAACGCTGGCGCGCGCGAGCGGCCCCCAGCACATCGCCGATGTACTCCCGTGCCGGTCCACTTTTTGAAAGCCATAAATTAAGTGGCACAGGAAATCCCATCTTATCTTTCCGGCTTGTAATTGCTTTAGGGAGAAATCCTGAAAAACCCAACTTCAACAAGCGCTTAAGCTCCCCATCACGGAATTTAATGTCAGCGGGAATCGTTGCAGCGAACTCCACCAAAGGATGATCTAGAAACGGCACTCTTGCTTCAACCCCATGTGCCATACTCATTCGATCCTCCACTTGCAAAAGAGCAGGGAGCAGAGTTTTAAAGTCGAAATGGGTCATCGAATCGAAATACGATCCGCTTCCAACATTTTTGCCCTTAAATATTGTCTGAAATTCCTCGTAAGTAGCTGAGCGATCAATTACACCGGGCGCCAAGATTGAGCCAAAAGTATTTGAGCGATTGATAAGGCGCCAATAACGAGCATCTCGTTCGCCAAATAAACCTTCCGACCAAAAATCTTGCATCATCGGCTGATACTGGCGCAATGTTTGTAAATTTGGAATGATGGATTCATACGTTACAACAAAATTACCATCATGAAGAGTGCCTTCTATAGCGCCCTTGATACATTGCTCAAAATAGGCGATCAAATAGCGCGCATAGCCACCAAAAATCTCAT
>JBKCTS010000108.1:0-1745 GCA_046318695.1 Acidovorax sp. | reverse complement strand
GCGCGTCGCCTTTATTTTCGCCGCCTTAGCGGCCGTTCACGCCGCCATCGTTTTTGGTGATGACGACGGTGGCCGACCGGGGCCGCTTGCCTGCGCCATAGCCGGCATTGGACGGCCACTGGCTGGTGTACTTGGCAGGGTCGCCCACGTCGGCCATGGCGGTGGTCTCGCCGGGGTGCTGGATGTTCACAAAGATGGTCTTGCCGTCGGGCGTTTCGGCCAGGCCGGTGATTTCGCAGCCCTTGGGGCCGACCAGAAAGCGCTTGAGCGTGGTCTCGGTGGCGGCCTTGCCCACCGGCGTCACAACGTCCATCTTGCTGCCGTCAGCCTTGGTGTAGGTCAGCGTCTTCTTGCCGCCATCGCCCACCTGCCCGGGCACCGCGGCCAGCATCATGCAGTTGGTCACGTCGGTGTAAGCGCCATCATCCGTCTGGATCCAGCAGATGCCCGTAGCCTTGCTGAAGACCAGACCGTCGGGGCTGGAAAAGTCCTGATCGGCCGTCAGCGACGACAGGTTGACCATGGCCTTGTCCGCACCCGCCTCGGCGCCAAACAGGTACACATCCCAGGTGAAGCCGGTCACCGCGCTGTCTTCCTTCAGGCGCACCAAGTGGCCGTTGGGGTTGCCGTTTTGTGCCGTAGTGCCCTTCATGTCGGTATAGGCACGCGGATTGGAGGCATCGGGCAAGTACTGACTGCCCGTGGGATTCACACTGCGGTTGCTGTTGTTGGTCAGCGTGAAGTAGATCTCGCCGTTGGCAGGGTTCACCGCGTTCCATTCGGGGCGGTCCATTTTTGTGGCACCCACTGCATCGGCTGCGAGGCGGGTGTTGATGCAGATGTCGGCCGCGTCGTCAAACTTGTAGGTCGCGTAGCTGGCGATGGCGGGATTCGTCAAGGCCAACTCCACCCAGGTGCCCGAACCGTCGGCATTGAATTTGGCCACGTACAGCTTGCCGCTGTCCAGGTACTTGTCGCCAACCGCCACTCGGTCGGCAGCGCTGGCGTCAGCGGCATTCCACAGTGCGGTGGACACGAACTTATAGATGTACTCGCCCCGCGAGTCGTCGCCCATGTACACGGTGACGGGCTTGCCTGCCTCCACCTTGCCAAATGCGGCGCTTTCGTGCGCAAAGCGGCCCAGGCCGGTGCGTTTTTTGGCCGTGCGGGTCTTGTCATAGGCGTCGATCTCCACGATGTAGCCCATGCCGTTCATCTCGTTGCGGTAGTCATCGCTGCCGTTGGTCGATGCGCCGGTTTTGCTGATGTTCCAGCGCTGGTACTTGTCTTCAGCACCACCGGTTTCCCAGCCGTGGCGCGATGCGGCACCCTGGTTGCGGCCATAGCGCTTGAGCGCGGTCACGCTCTTGTCATTGCTGCGTGCAGTGTCGTCGGTGGCGCTGCGAGTAAAGTAGCCAAACCAGTTTTCTTCGCCGGTGAGGAACGTGCCCCAGGGCGTCTTGCCGGTGCCGCAGTTGTTGAGCGTGCCGCGCGTCATGGTGCCGTTGGCCGAGAATTTGGTCACCAGCTGTGCGCTGCCACGGGCGGGGCCGGCAATCTCGATGGGGCTGAGCGAGGTCAAGCGGAAGTTCATCGCCGAGCCGGGCGCGTAGGCCCACGTGCCGCCTGCTGCGGAGACATCGATCACAGCACTCCCGTGGATGTCGGGTTCCTGGTTCAGTTCGGCGGCGGGACGAGGCAGTGGGCTGGTGCCGCGGGTGGCATGCAGGCAGAATGACGAGAGC
>JBKCTS010000107.1:0-1491 GCA_046318695.1 Acidovorax sp. | reverse complement strand
GGCCGGCATCCCTGCCACCGACGACTTCAACGGGGGCAGCAACGAAGGCGTGGGCTACTTTGAGGTCAACCAGAAAAGCGGCCTGCGCTGGAACACCGCCAAGGCCTTTTTGCGCCCCACATGCTACGGGCGGGCCAACTTTGAGATGTGGACCAGCGCCCACGTGACCCGGCTGAACATCGAGACCCGGCCCGATGGCAGCAGGCGCTGCACCGGCGTGCAGGTGTGGGACGGCAGCCAGATGATCACGGCCACGGCATCGGCTGAGGTCATTCTGAGCGCGGGTGCGGTGAACTCGCCGCAGATCCTGCAGCTCTCGGGCATCGGCCCCGCGGCGCTGCTGCGCCAGCACGGCATTGACGTGGTGCATGAGCTGCCGGGCGTGCGCGCCAATTAGCAAGCCCACCTGCAGATCCGCGCTGTGTTCAAGGTCAGCGGCGTTACCACCCTCAACACGCTGGCCAGCTCGCTGTGGGGCAAGGCGCGCATCGGGCTGGAATACGCGCTCAAGCGCAGCGGCCCGATGAGCATGGCGCCGTCGCAGTTGGGGGCCTTCACCCGCAGCAGCCCCGACCAACCCTGGCCCAACATCGAATACCACGTACAGCCCTTGTCGCTTGACGCCTTTGGCGAGCCACTGCACAGCTTCCCGGCCTTCACGGCCAGTGTGTGCAACCTCAACCCCACCAGCAGGGGCACGGTGAGCATCCGGAGCGCCGACTTCAAGGCGCCGCCTGCAATCGCCCCCAACTACCTGAGCACCCCCGAAGACCGCCAGGTGGCGGCCGACAGCCTGCGCGTTACGCGCCGCATCGTGGCCCAGCCGGCGCTGGCCAAATACCAGCCCCTGGAATGGAAGCCCGGCGTGCAGTTTGAAAGCGATGACGACCTGGCCCGGCTGGCCGGCGACATTGCCACGACCATCTTCCACCCGGTGGGCACCACCAGGATGGGCCACGATGCCGACCCAATGGCGGTGCTCGATTCACAACTGCGTGTGCGCGGCATCGACGGCCTGCGCGTGGTGGATGCGGGCGCCATGCCCACCATCACCAGCGGCAACACCAACGCACCCACACTCATGCTGGCCGAGCGGGCAGCCGAGTGGATCCTGGCGGCACAGCGCTCGCCCTGATACCCATGAGGGGCGGGAAACCCCCAATGCACTGTTGCGATGTGGCAACGTACATTGCCGGCACCCGACGGTGCGCTGCGGCGAGCCAAGCGAGGGGCCGAGGAGACAAACCCACAAGCAAAATATTCCAAGCACCCGCCGAGGTGCGACCCATTTCAGGCGCTGGCGATCCCAGCGCCTTTTTATTTGCCGCACAGGCCATGCCGACCATCCAAATCGGTATTCATCCTAAAAACGGCAGTTGACCGCTTGTAATCTTGCCGCACACCGCGTGGCCTCGGGCTTTGCGTTGTTTTCTCAGCCTCTCCGATGGGGTGACCGCGCTATGCACTTGCCAGCACCTCTGTTGGAGCGCC
>JBKCTS010000106.1:0-13522 GCA_046318695.1 Acidovorax sp. | reverse complement strand
GGAGATGTAATGGATGCCTCCCTCCCCACGGGGACTGAATCAGGAGCACGCAGATGAGCAACGTAGTCGTTCATGGGCACCTCAGTGCTTGGCGCATGAGGTGGAGCCTCGAATGGATACGGCATCAAAGTGCCCAAGGCGTGATAGACCACGGTCTTCACAAACACCATTGAGGCTCCACCATGAATCGTATCGCAGGCATGAATGCAGGACAAATCATCGGCACCCTCAACGGCCAACAGGTCGTGGGGCTGGACATCGCCAAGAGCGTGTTTCAGATCCACGCCGTGAACATGAGCACCGGCGAGATAATCAACCAGCAGATCAAAAGGGGCAAGATGCTGGAGCACTTTGCTAACCGCGTGCCGTGCGTGATCGGCATCGAAGCCTGCGGCAGCGCCCACCACTGGGCACGCCAACTCACTGCTTTGGGTCACAGCGTACGCTTGATTCACGCCAAAGCCGTGCGCCCCTTCGTATCGGGCAACAAAACCGACGCCACCGACGCGCGCGCCATCTGGCTGGCTGTACAGCAACCAGGTACCAAATTCGTTGGAATCAAGACCCTGGCGCAACAAGCCACGCTGACCCTGCACCGTCAGCGCGAGCTGCTCATGAAGATGAAGGCCATGCAATCGAACGCTCTGCGCGGTTTGCTGTACGAATTCGGCGCTGTGTTTGGCAAGGGCACGAAAGCGCTGTTCAGCGCGATCGAGGCAGCCCTGGAGAAGTTGATCAAGGATATTCCCCAGTTCGTGGCCGACAGCTTGCGTGAGCAGGTCAGCCGCATCAAGCAATTGGAGACGGACATCAAAGCCATCGAGCGACGCCTGACCCAGCAACTGCGCGTCGATGCAGACATGAAGCGCGTGGCCGAGATACCTGGGGTTGGACTGCTTACTGCGACCGCCGCCATTGCCACCATGGGCCAAGCCCATGCGTTCAAGTCAGGGCGCGAGTTTTGCGCGTGGCTGGGCTTGGTGCCCAGGCAAAGCGGCACAGGGGGCAAGGTCAAGTTGTTGGCCATCTCCAAGCGTGGTGACACGTATCTGCGCACCTTGCTCATTCACGGTGCCAGAAGCGTGCTCACGCACGCCAAGCAACCCGGCGCGTGGCTGCAAGAACTCAAGACCAGGCGACCGGCCAATGTGGTGATCGTCGCCCAGGCGGCCAAGATGGCGCGCACGATCTGGGCCGTGACGGCCAAACAACAGAGTTACCAACGGGGCTACCAAAGCGTCAGGCCGCAAGCGGCATGAGCCAAGTAGTCAATCATTAACCAACCGCAAGAAAGGGTGTGGCACGCCATTGAAGGCGACAGGCAGCAGCAAAGCAAAAGTGATGTGAAACAGGTCAGACCGAGACGAGCTAAACCTGAATGCGGTGCCGGACATCAAGAGTCCGCCTAGGAGATGAGGTGCTTGTCAGCGGATTACATCGGGGCCAGTGGCATAACTTGGGTAACCAAGACAGCCCACAAACAAGGCCGGATACAAGGCAGCAGCCGACTTCTTCACTGTCACGAATGCGGGTATGTACCTATCGCCGGGAGGCATCCATACAAGCATCGCATGCATTCAACCGTAGCGCGCGTGACAGCCCGCATCATTTCACGCAGCGCGCAAACGCGCGCGGCCTACCTGGCGGTGGTGGACGCCATGATCGGGCGCAAGCCTCCGCAAGACCGTATGGGTTGCGCCAACCTGGCCCACGCGTATGCGGCGCTGCCGGGGTCTGAAAAATTCAAGGTTACGGTCGAGAAGGCCCCGAACATCGGGGTGGTCACGGCCTACAACGACATGCTGTCGGCCCACCAGCCATACCACGCGTTTCCGGCGGTGCTGCGCGACGAGGCAGCGCGCCACGGCGCCACGGTGCAGGTGGCCGGTGGCGTGCCCGCGATGTGCGACGGCGTGACGCAGGGCACGCCCGGCATGGAGCTGTCGCTGTTCTCCCGCGATGCCATTGCAATGGCTACGGCGGTAGCGCTGTCCCATGATGTGTTTGACGGCGCGCTGCTGCTGGGCGTGTGCGACAAGATCGTGCCCGGCCTGCTCATTGGCGCGCTGCACTACGGGCATCTGCCCTGCGTGTTTGTGCCCGCCGGCCCTATGGGCGCCGGCCTGTCGAACAAAGAGAAATCCAAAGTGCGCGAGCAATACGCCCAGGGGCTGGTCGGCCGCGACGAGCTGCTCAAGGCCGAATCGGCCGCGTACCACAGCCCGGGCACCTGCACCTTCTACGGCACGGCCAATAGCAACCAGATGCTGCTGGAAGCGATGGGTCTGCATGTGCCCGGTGCGGCCTTTGCGCCACCGGGTACTGAGGAGCGCGAGGGCTTTACCCGCCAGGCTGTGCGCACGGTGCTTGACATTGGCAAGCGCGGCGCGCGCTTTACACCCATTGGCAAACTGGTGGACGAGCGCTGCATCGTCAACGCCATGGCGGCACTGCTGGCCACGGGCGGCTCCACCAACCACCTGATCCATTGGGTGGCGGTGGCGCGCAGCGCCGGCATCCTGATCGACTGGACCGACTTTGATGAGCTCTCGTCCGTGGTGCCGCTGCTGGCCCGCGTCTACCCCAATGGCGATGCCGATGTGAATCAGTTTGAGGCGGCAGGTGGCCCGCGCTGGATCCTGCGCGAGCTGCTCAAGGGCGGCTTTATGCACCCTGATGTGCTGAGCATCAACGAAGGCGGCATTGCCGCAGGCGGGCAGGGCGCGCCCGAGGTGTCGGGCGATGAAACCGTGCTGCGCCCGGTGGACCGCCCGTTCTCTCCCACGGGCGGACTGCGCCTGCTGCAGGGCCGCCTCGGCCGGGCCGTGATCAAGGTATCGGCTGTGCCGGAGGACTGTCACATCATTGAGGCCCCAGCGCGTGTGTTCGATTCGCAAGAGGCCCTGATGGCGGCCTTTGCCGCGGGTGAGGTGCAGCAGGACATGGTGGCCGTGGTGCGTTTTCAGGGCCCGCAGGCCAACGGCATGCCGGAGCTGCACAAGCTCACGCCGCCGCTGGCCGTGCTGCAGAACCAGGGCTTTAAGGTAGCGCTGGTGACTGATGGCCGCATGAGCGGTGCCTCCGGCAAGGTGCCGGCGGCCATCCACGTCACGCCCGAAGCCGTGGCGGGCGGCCCGCTGGCCAAAGTGCTCGATGGCGACATCGTGCGCGTTGATGCTGTGGCCGGTACGCTGGATGTGCTGGTGGATGAGGCTACCTGGGCGGCCAGGCCGCTGGCCTCCTGCTCGTCCCCGGCCGCTACCGGATTTGGCCGTGAGCTTTTCGCTAACTTCCGCCGCCACGCGGGCGGCGCGGAGCAGGGAGCCTGCACATGGTTGTAAGGGGAGCACCCCTGAGACGTCCGTGTCATCCGCCCCAGGGAACGCCAACTGTGGCCTGGCAAAGCCAGTTCCACGGCGGCACTGGTATCGCATCGCGCCCGTCACTTTCGCCGCGCGCGTCTTAACTTGAAGGAATTCCATGAATCCGATTGAAATTGCCACCCACGGCCCGGTCATCCCCGTCATCGTGATCGACCGCGTGGAAGACGCGCTGCCTTTGGCCGAGGCCCTGTTGGTCGGCGGCGTGAAGGTGCTTGAAGTCACCCTGCGCACCGCAGCGGCCCTTCCGTCCATCGAGGCCATCGCCCGCAGCCTGCCCGAAGCCATCGTCGGCGTGGGCACCGTGCTCAATGCCGACGACGCCCGCCGCGCCAGCGAGGCCGGTGCCCGCTTTGCTGTGAGCCCCGGCTACACCGCGGCGGTAGGCAGCGCCTGCAGGGGGCTGGGGCTGCCGCTGCTGCCAGGCGTGGCCACATCCAGTGAGATCATGGCCGCGCTGGCCGACGGGTTCACGTTCCTCAAGCTGTTCCCCGCCGAGGCCGTGGGCGGTATCCCGCTACTCAAGTCATGGGCCAGCCCGTTCAGCCAGGTCAGCTTCTGCCCCACGGGTGGCATCACGCCGGCCTCTGCGCCCAATTACCTGGCGCTACCCAACGTGCGCTGCGTGGGCGGCTCGTGGCTCACGCCCGCCGATGCTATCCGCTGCGGTGACTGGGCACGTATCGCCCAACTCGCCCGTGAGAGCCTGGGACTGCGGACGACGGCGAATCCGTAGATCGATAAGCATCAGTGTGGGTTGTACCGCGGCGCGATGCGTGCCAGTCAGGCGCCTGTGAGGTCTTGACCGCAATGCCAGTGCGGTCAACGCGGGCTGAGAGCTTGCTGGTGCATGCGGTTTGCGCGCAATGCGGTCGCCCGACCTTCATGCGGAATCGAACCCTGACCGGCTGGCGCTGTCGCGTCGGTAGGCTTGTGCATCTATTAAGTCGCGAGGCGCGGCCACTGCGGCCACTGACGGGCGCCCCGTTGGGCAAAACCCAAACAACGGCGCAGCACCGCCTTGCAGTCAGACGTCAGCTTCGAACCCGGCCAACCCTCAGGCATGGCGGTGCCGCACTTCGGTGACCCAACTATGATCGCCTCGATTTTCCACCGAATACGATAGGAACTCACCAAAGGAGGGGTTGGTATGGATTTCGTCTCCGCTGTCAAAAGCTGTTTGTCGCAATACGCCGGTTTTGCCGGGCGCGCCACGCGCTCGGAGTACTGGTGGTTCTTTCTGTTTCAGGTGCTCGTCATGCTTGCTGCGAGCATCGCGAGTGACACCCTGTACGCAGTGGCGTCACTTGCACTGCTGCTGCCAGGGCTGGCCGCGGGGGCCCGCCGGCTGCATGACGTTGGCCGGTCTGGCTGGTGGCAGTTGCTCTACCTGACGGGAATTGGCGCGTTGCTGTTGCTGTATTGGTTTGTGCTGCCCAGGCAGGACTGAAGGTCTGTTGTCACCTTGCCAGCGTGAGATGTCATAGGGTCACGTTCACACGCAAGAAAACCCGCAGGGCTTGGGCCCACGTCTACCCGGAGTGGGTTCGGAGGCTTGGGTAGCGAAGGTCGCTTCGCCGTGTCTGTCATACGCCTCGCCTACAATAAACGCGCTTCCTGATTACCGGCAATGTCTACCTAGGGCACTCTGTTTTCGTCCGCATCGCGGTGCCTTTGTTTGTTTGCTGACGCGCTGCATTATGGCGTGCTTGATGCATCCTTGTCTGTATTAACGGGCAGTCTCTTACTTCTTCTGGAATTTGATGCCATCGTTGCAATTCACCACCGCGCTGATGGGCCTTGGCCTTGCCGCGTTGATATTGTTTCTTGTCCGTAGAGACCATCTCTACGTGATGCACGGTTTATTCTGGGTTGTGGTAGCGGGAGCGGCTGCCGTTTTGGGGGCATGGCCCGGCTTGATCGACTCGCTAGCCGTGGTGCTGGGCGTGAGCTACCCGCCGTCTTTGCTGTTGTTGTTGGCGATCATGGTGTTGCTCATCAAGGCTTTGCATTGCGATATGGTCAACACGCGTATCGAGCGCGATTTACGCCGACTGAACCAGAGGATCGCACTGTTGGAGGCTAGTCTCCAACAAAGCAACATCGCGCCTGTGCAAGACTCTAATTTGCTCTAGCGTTATGAATCCATCGACGAATGCACTTTTGCCGGTGATGCTGTGCGGCGGAGCCGGCACCCGCTTATGGCCCCTGTCGCGTGAGACCTATCCCAAGCAGTTCCTGGCGTTGGTCGGTGCGCGCACCATGCTGCAAGACACTGCTTTGCGCCTGCAGGGGTTAGGCCAGATTCAGGTGGTAAATGCCCCTGTAGTTGTGTGCAACGCTGAGCACCGTTTTCTGGCTGCCAGCCAACTAATGGAGGCAGGCCTGCGCGGCGCGCATATTGTGCTGGAGCCTGCCGGGCGCAACACCGCGCCTGCGCTCACCCTGGCCGCTCTGCAAGCGCAGGCGGACGGCAGCGACCCGGTACTACTCGCCATGCCCGCTGACCACGTAATAGTCGATCTGCCTGCGTTCCATAGCGCAATCGAACAGGCCTTCACCATTGCTTGCGGCGGTGCAATGGTGACATTTGGCATTGTGGCCTACAAGCCAGAAACCGGCTACGGCTATATCGAATGTGGCCAAGCATTTCGTGGCGGTAGCGCGCTCCAAATCATCAGCTTTGCCGAGAAGCCGGATGCAGAGCGCGCCCAAGCCTACCTGAAGGCCGGCAACTACCTGTGGAACAGCGGGTTGTTCATGGTGCGCACCAGCGTCTGGCTCAAAGCCATCCAAAGCTGCCGTGCCGATATTTATGCTGCCTGCGCCACAGCCATGGCAAGCGCGCAGAAGGACGTGGACTTTATCCGCCCCAACGCCGACGCATTCAAAGCGTGCCCCTCAGACTCGATCGACTACGCGGTGATGGAGCGGCTCCCAGACCGGGCTGACCTCGGCATACCCGCCTGTGTGGTTCCTCTGCAAGCGGGTTGGTCTGACCTGGGGGCATGGGATGCTTTGTGGGAGGTGCGGGAAAGGGATGGTGACGGCAATGCCTATGTGGGCGACACCGTTCAGCACGGTTGCACCAACTCGCTGCTGCTATCCAGCAGCCGCCTGGTAGCCGGGGTGGGGTTGGACAACATTGCGGTCGTAGAGACCCCCGATGCCATTCTTGTGGTCGACAAAAACCAAACCCAAGACGTCAAACAAATCGTCAACAAGCTCAAAGACGCAGGTCACACGCTCACCCAAACCCACCGCAAAGTTCATCGACCCTGGGGCTGGTACGACGCCATCGACAGCGGCGAACGCTTTCAGGTGAAGCGTATCGTGGTAAATCCTGGCGCGCGCTTGAGCATGCAAATGCACTATCACCGTGCGGAACACTGGGTGGTGGTGCGAGGTACTGCCGAAATCACTAATGGCGAAGATACCTTTCTGCTGGCACAGAATGAGTCGACCTTCATTCCAGTCGGCCGCCGTCATCGGCTGGCCAATCCGGGCAAGACTCCTCTCGAAATCATCGAGGTTCAGTCTGGCGACTACCTGGGCGACGATGACATCGTCCGGTTCGACGACATCTATGGGCGCACCTCGGGTGCCGACGGCGTTTCATGATGGAATGGCTTGCCTTCGCGGCCGGGGTTACGGTCGTCGGGCCTGCATAAACTCATTTCTAGGCTTGCAAGCAGGGCGGATCCCGCACCTCGCCCCAACCTACCCATTCTTCTCACATGCAAATATGAATCTCGAACAAGCAAGAATTGCAGTGATCGGGCTCGGATATGTGG
The DNA here is from genome assembly GCA_046318695.1 of Acidovorax sp. Classification (GTDB taxonomy): domain Bacteria; phylum Pseudomonadota; class Gammaproteobacteria; order Burkholderiales; family Burkholderiaceae_C; genus Acidovorax. The sequence continues at coordinate 6,348 of JBKCTS010000106.1, read as the reverse complement.
GCCTTCCTTTGGCGGTGGAGTTCGGCCGTCAGCGGCCGGTCATTGGCTTTGACATCAATGCCGCACGCATCTCCGAACTGCAATCGGGCCGGGACGGCACGCTAGAGGTGACCCCGGACAACCTGCAAGCTGCCCGCCACTTGAAATACAGCGCTAACGCAGAGGAGCTGCGCGATTGCAAGGTCTTCATCGTGACGGTGCCCACCCCGGTGGACAAGGCCAACCGCCCGGACATGACGCCGCTGGTCAAGGCCAGCGAAACCGTCGGCAAAGTCATGCCGGAGGGCGCTGTGGTCATTTATGAATCCACCGTGTATCCCGGCGCGACTGAAGAAGTGTGCGTGCCTGTGCTTGAGCGGTTCAGTGGCAAGACATTCAACACGGACTTTTTCTGCGGATACAGCCCAGAGCGCATCAACCCCGGCGACCGAGTCAACACGCTAACCAAGATCAAGAAGATCACCAGCGGCAGCACCCCCGAAGTGGCCGATGCCGTGGATGCCCTGTACGGTAGCATCATCACCGCCGGAACCCACAAGGCCAGTAGCCTGAAGGTGGCCGAAGCCGCCAAGGTGATCGAAAACACGCAGCGCGACCTTAATATTGCTCTGGTGAATGAGTTGTCCGTCATTTTCGAGCGGCTTGGCATCGATACGCTCGACGTGCTTGAAGCAGCGGGCAGCAAGTGGAACTTCCTGCCCTTCCGTCCGGGGCTGGTGGGCGGCCACTGCATCGGCGTGGATCCCTATTACCTGACCCACAAGGCTGAGGAAGTGGGCTACCACCCGCAGGTCATTCTGGCCGGGCGCCGTATCAACGACAACATGGCGAGGTACGTGGCCCGCAACACCATCCGTCTCATGCTGAAGAATGGCATGGATGTCCCGCGCTGCCGCATCGGCGTCCTTGGCATCACCTTCAAAGAAAACTGCCCCGACATTCGTAACAGCAAAGTCGTCGACATGGTGAGGGAGTTCCTCGCCTGGGGCGCCGCAGTGGTCGTTGCCGACCCTTGGGCCAGAGCCGACGAGGTGGACCACGAGTACGGCCTGGCGTTAGGGCGCGTCGATGCAGACCACCCCGTGGACGCGTTGGTGGTCGCGGTGGGCCACAACGAATACCGTCGGGCCACGCCTGCGGAGCTGCGTGCGTACTGCCGCGGTACGCAGCCAGTGCTGACTGACGTGAAGAGCCTTTACGACCGCCAACAAGCCGCAAAGGCGGGCTTCACCGTTTTTCGCCTGTAATCTTCCTCGTAGCTGAAATGAAAAATTTCGCCCTCATTGGCGCCGCCGGCTATATCGCGCCGCGCCACATGCGTGCCATACAAGACACCGGCAATCATTTGGCCGTGGCGTATGACATCAACGATTCGGTCGGCATCATCGACAGCATTTCTCCGCAGAGCGATTTCTTTACCGAATTCGAGCGCTTCGCGGAGCATGCGCACCAACTCAAGCGCAATCCTGCCACAGCACTCGATTACGTGTCGATCTGCTCACCCAATTTCCTGCACCATGCCCACATCGCTGCTGGCCTGCGCTTGGGCTGCGATGTCATCTGCGAAAAGCCTCTTGTCCCCACGCCCCAGTTAATGGACGAACTGGCGCGGGTTGAGCAGGAGACAGGTAAACGAGTTTTCAACATCCTGCAACTGCGCCACCACGACGCTATCTTGAAGCTGCGCGAAAAGGTAGCCGCGGCACCCAAAGACACCAAGTTCGATGTCGAACTGACCTACATTACCTCGCGGGGCAAGTGGTACCTGGAAAGCTGGAAGGGCGACCCCCGCAAATCGTTTGGCATAGCCACCAACATTGGCGTGCACTTCTTCGACATGCTCCACTTCATCTTCGGCAAGCTTCAGGACAATCGCATTCACCTGAGCGAAGAAACCAAGGCCGCTGGGTACTTGGAATATGAGCGCGCCCGGGTACGGTGGTTTTTGTCGATCGACGCCAATGACTTGCCAGACGGCGTCAAAGGCAAGAAACCTACCTACCGCAATATCGATGTTAGCGGCGAGCAACTCGAATTCTCTGAAGGTTTTACCGATCTGCATACGACCAGCTACCGCGAGATCCTGGCGGGCCGGGGATACGGCTTGGCGGATGCAAGGCATTGCATCGAAACGGTGGATGTGATTCGCAGCGCTTCTCTTGCGAGCGATACGGATGAGCGCGTGCATCCCTTTGTGCGTCTAAAGAGGTATTGAGAGCATGGAAGCTTCCGGTCTGAAGCCACTTTCTCAATTGCAGTTGCTTTTGTCCGACGTGCATGGTGCGTTGAAGCTATGGCGTTTCTGGTTGCATTTAGGGCTTGAAGATATTCTCAAGCAGTACCGGCGCTCGTTCCTCGGACCGGTGTGGATCTCGATCAACACGGCCATTTTCATAGGTGCGTTTGGGTTGATCGGTTCACAGGTTTTCAAGATAGATATCCAGACCTACTTGCCGTTCTTTTGTGTCAGCCATGTGTTGTTTCTGTTCATCTCGCAATGCATTTCCGACAGTTGCCAGACGTTCATCGGCTCCAGTGCGTTCTTGAAGCAAACGCCTTATCCTAAGACCGCCTTCGGATTGAGGATCATCTGGCGCAATCTGTTGATGATGGGCCACAACATTCCGATTGCCTTGATTGTTCTTTTGGCTTTTGGGCGCCTGGATGATGTGAGGCCAATACCATTTTTGTTTGGACTCGCCTTTACAGTGGTGTGTGCGGCACTCGTGTCTTGCATTCTGGGTGCTTTATGTGCGCGATTTCGCGACATACCCATGATTGTTACTAGCCTGATGCAGATTGCGATGTTTATCACGCCTGTCATGTGGAACGCGTCGCAGCTCAGCGAGCGAGCACAATTAATCGTGCACGTGAATCCTTTAGCAGCGTTTCTTGATTTAGTCAGGGCTCCCGTTTTAGGCGAATCCGTCCATCCTTACAGCTATTTGATGGCCGGTGCTACTTTTCTCGCATTGCTATTAGCTTTTTTCACCGTATTCTTGCAGAGCCGTCGCAGGCTCGTGTACTGGCTCTGATCATGGCAAGCATCGAATTGGAGCGGGTCAATGTCGACTTCCCACTGTTTTCATCGCGCTCACGCGGATTGCTAAACACCTTGCTCGGAAAGGCCCAAGGGCACCGGGGACGGATCGAAGACATCGGGCATGGCGCGATCGCAGTACGTGCGCTGCGAGACGTCACGCTGTCTCTCAAGGACGGAGATCGGATGGGCCTGATTGGCCGCAATGGGGCTGGCAAGTCCACCATGCTGCGGGTGCTGTCCAGCGTGTATGAACCCACCTCTGGCGTAATGAGGTCTGATGGCCACATCTCTTCCCTGATTGACCTGATGTTGGGCATGGATCCCGATGCCAGTGGCTACGAGTTTATTGCGACACGTTGCATCGTGATGGGAATTAGCAGCAAAAACGCCAAGGGCCTCGTGACCGATATAGAGGATTTCACTGAGTTGGGTGACTACCTGCATCTGCCTGTGCGCACCTACTCGTCTGGCATGATGCTTCGTCTAGCCTTCGCAGTGTCGACGGCCGTGGCCCCGGATATCTTGCTGATGGACGAGATGATTGGCGTGGGCGACGCACAATTCATCGATAAGGCGCGCATTCGGCTGGAAAACATGATGAGCAAGGTCAAGATCCTAGTACTTGCTTCGCACAACGACTCGATCTTGAAAACGTTCTGCAATACAGGGATATGGCTTAACGAGGGCCAGATCCTCATGCAGGGAAGTATCGAAAACTGTCTGGCTGCCTATCACGGCAACTAGTTTCATTATTTGGGCAGCATGAGCGAGATATCCTATAGCGCGCACCCGACGTCGATCGTCGATGCAGGGGCGCAAATCGGCGCAGGCACCCGCATTTGGCACTGGGTGCATATCTCAGCGGGGGCGCGGATCGGCCTTGCTTGCTCTTTCGGGCAAAACGTTTATGTCGGCAATGACGTGGTGATCGGCAATAACGTCAAGGTTCAGAATAATGTGAGCGTCTACGATGCTGTTACGCTGGAAGACGATGTTTTTTGCGGACCTAGCGTTGTTTTCACAAATGTGTATAACCCTCGCAGCAGCGTCGTGCGGAAAAACGAGTACAGGCGAACTCAGGTTTGCAAGGGGGCCACGCTCGGCGCCAATTCAACCGTGGTGTGCGGCACAACCATTGGTGCCTATGCTTTCGTCGCCGCTGGGGCGGTGATCACGCGTGACGTCAGGGCTTATGCATTGGTTGCAGGCGTACCTGCTAGGCAAATCGGATGGATGAGCGAACACGGGGAGCGTCTCGATCTTCCCTTGACGGGAGATGCCCAAGCGCATTGTCCGAAAACTGGTCATTTATATCGTTTGATTGATGGTGAGTTACAGCGAGCTTGATCCCCGCCATCGCATGGAGTTGTAATGGAATTCACCGATCTAAGAGCGCAATACCTTCGGCTCAAGACTGACATCGACGCGCGCATTCAGAAAGTATTGAATCATGGCCAGTACATCCTGGGCCCGGAAGTCCATGAACTGGAAGAGCGCTTGGCAAGCTACACCGGGGCCAAATATTGCATTACGGTGGCCAATGGCACCGATGCGCTTCAAATTGCGCAGATGGCGCTGGGCGTTGGGCCTGGGGACGAAGTAATCACCCCCGGATTCACATATATCGCCACTGCTGAGACCGTCGCGCTTCTTGGTGCTAAGCCCGTGTATGTAGATGTGTCGCCACATACATACAACCTGGATCCATCATTAATCGAGGCCGCCATCACGCCTCGTACAAAGGCCATCATTCCGGTCAGCCTGTATGGGCAATGCGCGGATTTTGATGTGATCAATGAAATTGCATCCCGTCACGGCATCCCCGTCATCGAGGATGCCGCCCAGAGTTTCGGAGCGACCTACAAGAGTAAAAAGAGCTGCAATCTTAGCCGCATTGCCTGTGCAAGCTTTTTCCCCAGTAAGCCGTTGGGTTGTTACGGGGACGGCGGAGCTATTTTTACCAACGATGACGAGCTTGCGCGAGCGATGCGTCAGATTGCCCGCCATGGGCAAGATCGGCGATATCACCATATACGGGTTGGTGTGAACAGCCGTCTTGACACCTTGCAAGCCGCGGTGCTGCTGGCAAAGCTGGATAGCTTTGACGAAGAAATAAAGTTGCGGCAGCAAGTGGCCGACCGTTATCACCAATTGCTGAGGTCAGCGGGTATTCCTACGATACCGTTCATCGAACCCAATCAGCAGAGTGCCTGGGCTCAGTACACCGTGCGTGCGCAAGAGCGTGATCGCGTCCAAGCCGTGCTAACGGAAGCAGGTGTGCCTACTGCCATTCATTACCCGCTTCCTTTGAATAAGCAGCCTGCCGTGGCAGACCCGGATGTGCAGCTGCCAGTGGGAAATCGCTTGGCTCAGGAGGTGCTGAGTCTGCCAATGGGTCCCTTCCTGACCGTTTCCGACCAGGATCGAGTAGTCAGTGCATTGACGAAAGCCATGGAATGAACAGACGCAAGATTCTCACAATCGTGGGTGCCCGACCACAGTTCATCAAAGCCGCCGCAGTGTCGCGGACCATCCAGTCTGGTTTTGCCGATCAATTAGAAGAGCTGATCGTACATACGGGCCAGCACTTTGACGACAACATGTCGAAGGTCTTTTTCGACGAGTTGGAGATTCCTGCACCCCATGTGCATTTGGCGATATCCGGCGGTAACCATGGTGCGATGACCGGCCGCATGCTGGAGGCAATCGAGGTAGTACTAGTAAAGGAGCGGCCAGATTGGGTGCTGGTCTACGGTGATACAAATTCCACACTGGCCGGCGCATTGGCAGCTGCCAAGCTGCACATTCCCGTAGCGCACGTTGAGGCGGGCTTGCGATCATTCAATATGCGCATGCCGGAAGAAATCAACCGGATTTTGACGGACCGTGTTTCGACATTGCTGTTGTGTCCCACGGCTACCGCCGTTGGGCATCTTGCCAATGAAGGTCTTACCCGCGGGGTTCACCTGGTTGGGGACGTCATGTATGACGCATCGATGTTTTATGGCGACCTTGCCCTACAGCGGAGTTCCATCATCGAACGGCTGCAACTGACTCAGCGCGGCTATGTGCTTGCAACATGCCACCGTGCCGAAAATACAGACGACTCCTCACGTCTTACGCAGATCATCGAAGCGTTGGTAGAAGTCGCGCAGGACATGCCCGTTGTGCTCCCTTTGCATCCGCGCACAAGACGCCTTATCGTGGCAACGGGCTTGCAAGCCAGCCTGTCCAAGTTGCACGTGGTTGAACCGCTCTCATATCTCGATATGGTGGCTCTAGAGCAAGCTGCAGCAGTCATTATG
>JBKCTS010000105.1:0-8843 GCA_046318695.1 Acidovorax sp. | reverse complement strand
ATTCATCCGTGAAGTTCTGCGCGGTGTCGTGCTCGAGCAGGCTGTACAGCGCGCCCAGCGGGTCGTATTGCGCGTCGCTGCTGGCCTTGTCGATCTCGTCCACCACGATCACGGGGTTGGCGTATTCGCCCTCCACCAGCGCCTCGAACACCTTGCCGGGGCGGGCGCCCTTCCATTGCGCGGACGAGCCCGACAGCAGCCAGCCTGCGGTCATGGAGCTCATGGGCAGCAGGTTCATGCCAGTGCCCAGCAGTTCGGCCAGTTGGCGTGCAAAGTGGGTTTTGCCGATGCCGGGTGGGCCCAGGAGCAGCATGGGCGTGACCTCCAGCCCGTCGCGGCTGTCCTGCGCCAGCGCCACATGGCGCCGCACGTCGTCCAGCACATCGGTGAAGTTGGGCAACTGCTCATACAGGCTGGCCATGTCGGGCACGCCTGAGGGCTTGACCTGGAACCGCTCGGGGCCACGCTCGAGCATGCGTTCGTACACGGTGCGCAGGGTTTCGTACTCACGCTGGTTGCCGGACTCCTGCAGCCGCGAGAGCTTGCGCTCGACATCGCCGCGGTGGAACACACTGCGCATCTGCGCCACCGGAATGCGCAGGGAAGGCGATTGGGGAACAAGGCTATGGCTGGTCATTGCATGCTCCTTTGTGATGTGAAGTCACGCCTTCATTCAAGCACACAACATGCCCGCTGCAATATCGGAAAAGACCTGATTTGGTGCGTCTCATGCTGCGGTGGCCTCAACCCCTGCAGCGGCCCTGGCAAGAAAAAGCCGCCCGAAGGCGGCCTGGTGCGTGTGACGGGCGGCCTGTGCCGCGGACTATCAGCCTTCGGTGCCCAGCACCTGCTTGAGCTCGCCCGATTCGTACATCTCCATCATGATGTCCGAGCCGCCAATGAATTCGCCCTTGACGTACAGCTGCGGGATGGTGGGCCAGTTGCTGTATTCCTTGATGCCCTGGCGGATGGCGTCGTCTTCCAGCACGTTGACGGTGACCACGCTTTTGGGGTCCACGCCGCAGGCCTTGAGGATCTGGATGGCGCGGCCCGAAAAGCCGCACATGGGAAAGCTGGCGCTGCCCTTCATGAACAGCAGGATGTCGCTGGATTTGACGAGGTCGTCGATGCGTTGCTGGGTGTTGTCGCTCATTGCGTACTCCTTGAAATGGGCTGCCGGGCCGTGGAGCAGCCCGCGATGCACGGATTATTTCACTGTCGGCCACTGCCCGCCGGTGCATCGCACGATGCCGGCGAGGTCATGGCGGCTTTGCACCTGCACAAAACCGCTTGCGCGCAGCAGTGCAGCCACGTCGCTGGCCTGGTCGTGGCCATGCTCGAGCAACAGCCAGCCGCCGGGCACCAGGTGTGCCGGGGCCTGCGCCACGATGGTGCGGATGTCTTGCAGGCCGTCTTCGCCGCTGGCCAGGGCCGCCAGCGGCTCGTGGGCCAGTGCGGCCAGATGGGGGTCGTTTGCCCGGATGTACGGGGGGTTGGACACGATCAGGTCGAAGGGGCCTTGCGCCGCGCCCGCGAGCCAGTGGCCGTGCGCGACGTCAATGGGCAGCTTCAGCCGTGCCGCATTGGCGCGGGCCACGGCCAGGGCGTCCTCGCTGGCGTCGATGGCCAGCACCTTGGCGTGCGGGCAGTGGTGTTGCAGCGCGAGCGCGATGGCGCCGCTGCCGGTGCCCAGGTCCACGATGCGCGGTGCAGGCAGAGGCTGCGCCAGGGTCAGCGCCCAGTCCACCAGCGTTTCGGTGTCGGGCCGCGGGTCGAGCACGCGGGCGTCCACCTGCAGGGGCAGGCCATAAAACTCCTTGCGGCCGGTCAGGTAGGCGACCGGCTCGCCCGCCCGTCGGCGCTGGCACAGCGCGGCAAAGCGGGCATGGGCTTCGGGGGGCAGCGGGTCGGTGTCGTGCGCCAGCAGCCAGGCCCGGCCGGCCTCGGGGCGCGCCAGCGCATGCAGCAGCAGCAACTGGGCGTCGATGCGCGGCAGGCCCTGCGTCTGGGCCAGTGCCTGTGCGAGGGAGATGGTTTCAGAAGTCACTATAAATGTGATAGCGATAAAAGCTTGCGTGTCAGGCGTAAAAGGCTGTTTTGAATCGAAATTTCGGGCCGTCAGCCGTTGGTGCCGGCCTCCAGCTCTTGCAGCTGCTCGGCTTCGCGTGCGTGGGCCAGGGCTTGCAGCACGTCGCCCAGGTCGCCTTCCATCACCGCCAGCAGTTTGTACAGCGTGAGGTTGATGCGGTGGTCGGTGAGCCGCCCCTGCGGGAAGTTGTAGGTGCGGATGCGGTCGCTGCGGTCGCCGCTGCCAATCAGGCCCTTGCGCAGCGCAGCCTCTTTCGCGGCGCGCTCGCTGCGCTCCTTTTCCTGGATGCGGGCCTGCAGCACCTGCAGCGCCTTGGCCTTGTTGGCGTGCTGGCTGCGGCCGTCCTGGCATTCGGCCACGATGCCGGTGGGCAAGTGCACCACGCGCACAGCCGAATCGGTTTTGTTGATGTGCTGGCCGCCCGCGCCGGATGCGCGGAAGGTGTCGATGCGCAGGTCGGCCGGGTTGAGCTTGACGGCTTCGTGCTCGTCGGGCTCGGGCATCACGGCCACCGTGCAGGCGCTGGTGTGGATGCGGCCCTGGGTCTCGGTGGCGGGCACGCGCTGCACGCGGTGGCCGCCCGATTCGAACTTGAGCGCGCCATAGACGCCGCTGCCGGAAGGGCCCGTGCCGGGCTGGCCTTCGATGCGCAGCACGATTTCCTTGTAGCCGCCCAGCTCGGAGGCGTTTTCGCTCACCACCTCGACCTTCCAGCCCACGTTGGCGGCATAGCGGGTGTACATGCGGGTCAGGTCGCCTGCAAACAGGGCCGATTCGTCGCCGCCGGTGCCCGCGCGGATTTCGACGAAGGCATTGCGCGCGTCGTCGGGGTCTTTGGGCAGCAGCAGGCGCTGCAGCTCGCCCTCCAGTTGCAGCAGCTCGGCCTCGCTGCTTTCGATTTCTTCCCGGGCCATTTCGGCCATGTCGGGGTCGGCCAGCATCTCGCGGGCACCGGCCAGGTCGGCCTCGCGCTGCTGGTAGCGGGCGTAGCGGCCCGCCACTTGCGTGACCTCGGCATGCTCGACGGAGATGCGCCGGTACTGCGCCATGTCGCTCATGATGTCTTCGCGCGACAGAAGGAAGTCGAGTTCGCCCAGGCGCTGTGCATAGCGTTCCAGCTGGGTTCGTAGGAAGGGTTTCATGGGTGCCTAGAAGGAGTTTGCTACAAAAAATGTAGCTATTGGCGCTTATGGTTCAGGCGTAAGGGCCTGATTTGATATCAAGCCGAAACGGCGAAGGGGCGGGCAAGCGCCGCTACCGGCCGTTGTGGTCGCCCGGGGTCTTGGTCTGCGAGCGCAGGAACAGGCGCGACACGGTCTGGGCTGTCTGGGCGCGCAACTCGGCATCGCCAGCGCGCAGCTCGGCCAGGGTGCCGTGCAGCATCTTCTGCGTGAGGCCGCGCGAGAGCGCTTCGAGCACGGCGTCCACATCCTCGCCCTTGGCCAGCAGCTTCTTGGCGCGGGCAATTTCCACGGCGCGCCATGCGTCCGTCTGGGCGCTGAGCTGCTGGATCAGCGGCACCACGCCGCCGTCGCCCTCGGTGGGGCTGCGCAGCTCCATCCAGTGCATGAAGCTTTGCACGCCGGCGTCGATGATGGCCTCGGCCTGCGCCACGGCGGCCTGGCGGTTGGCCTGGCCCGTTTGCACCACGCTGGCCAGGTCGTCCACGGTGTACAGGTACACATCGCCCAGGGCCTTCACCTCGGGCTCGATGTCGCGCGGCACGGCCAGATCGACCATGAACATGGGGCGGTGGCGGCGCTTTTTCAGGGCGCGCTCGACAGCGCCGAGGCCGATGATGGGCAGGCTGCTGGCGGTGCAGCTGATGACGGCGTCAAACTCGTGCAGGCGTGCGGGCAGGTCGGCCAGGCGCATCACCTCGCCGCCAAAGCGGGTGGCCAGCTTTTCGCCGCGCTCGAGCGTGCGGTTGGCAATGGCCAGGCCCAAGGGGTTCTTGGCAGCAAAGTGGGTGGCGCACAGCTCGATCATCTCGCCCGCGCCGACGAACAGCACCTTGGTCTGGGCAAGGTCTTCAAACAACTGGCTGGCCAGACGCACCGCGGCGGCGGCCATGCTGATGCTGTGAGCGCCGATCTCGGTGCTGGTGCGCACTTCTTTGGCCACGGCAAAGCTGCGCTGGAACAACTGGTTGAGCGTGGTGCCCAGGGCGCCTGCGCTTTCGGCGGCGCGCACAGCGTCTTTCATCTGGCCCAGGATCTGCGCCTCGCCCAGCACCATCGAGTCAAGCCCGCTGGCGACGCGAAAGGCGTGGCGGGCCACCAGGCTGTCTTGCAGCGTGTACGCATGCGATGCCAGCACCGAGGTGCTGACGCCGCCGCTGTGGGCCAGCCAGCCCAGGGTGTGCTCCATGGCAGGCTGCTCGCCCGCGCAGTAGATCTCGGTGCGGTTGCAGGTGGAGAGGATGGCGGTTTCCACCCCAGGGTGGCGGCCGGTGGTGCTCAGCGACTGGCGCAGGCCGTGCAGGGTGGGGGCGATCTGGTCGAGCGCAAACGCAAACTTGCCGCGCATGTCCAGCGGCGCGGTGTTGTGGTTGATGCCGAGGGCCCAGACTGCCATAGGGGCGATTATAAAATTGCCAGCCCCATCCGGCTTGCCCCTTGCTGCAAGACTTGATGTGGGTCAAGCCTATGGACCCGCTCGACATCCTCAACCACCTGCTCAATTTCATCGCGCCTGCCGCAGCGTTGGCGCTGGCGCTGGTGCTGTGCGGTCGCCTCGTCGGTACCAAGGTAGCGGCCGTGCGGTCGCTGTGGCGCCAGTTCGCTGTGGTGTTCACCGTGGGGCTGGCGGTGCTGGCCGCTGGCCTGGTGCTGTGGGGCCGCGACGGCAAGATGCTGACCTATGCGGCCCTGGTGGTGGCTACCGCCACCTGCCAGTGGCTTTTGCTGCGCGGCTGGAAGGGCTGATCTGCACCCCGCGAGCACGCTGCCCGGGCCTGAGCCTAAAAACGGCAGTTGCCCTGCAGCGCCGCTCTGGTAGCCTGTGGTGGTGGCGCGGCGGATCTGGGCACCGGCGATTGCAAACCGTCGGTTCACGGCCGCCTTTTCCCGACAACACCCAACAACACCCAACAACACGGACCGCCCCCGTCTGTCTGGAGACACCCATGAAGTTCCTGCGTACCTGCCTGGCCCTTGCTGCAGGCTTGGCCCTGTCATTCGTTGCGCACGCGCAGTCGTTTCCGTCTAAGCCGGTGCGCATCGTGATCGGTTTTCCGGCGGGCGGGCCGCTGGACCAGCATGCGCGCTTGTTGTCGGACAAACTGCAGAGCGTGCTGGGCCAGCCCGTGGTGCTGGACTACAAGGTCGGCGCAGGCGGCATCGTGGGCGCGCAGGATGTGATGAAGGCCCCGCCCGACGGCCACACGCTGATGCTGGCCAACACCGGGGTCATGGTCATCAACCCCGGCCTGTACAGCCGCCTGCCGTACGCCACCCTCAAGGACTTCACGCCGATTGCCCGCACGGCCATGCAGCCGCTGGCCTTGCTGGTCAACCCCAATGTGCCCGCCAAGAGCCTGCCCGAATTCATGGCCTACGCCAAGGCCCGTCCCGGCCAGGTCAATTTTGGCTCGGCCGGCAACGGCGGCATCAGCCACCTGGTGCCCGAAATGTTCAAGACCGCCACCGGCCTGTTCATGGTGCACATCCCGTACCGTGGCAGCGCGCCTGCGTTCACCGACCTGATGGCGGGGCAGGTGCAGTTCATGGCCGAGAGCATTCCGCAAGCCGCGGCGTACCACAAGCAGGGCAAGGTGCGGGCGCTGGCGGTGACCAGCCGCGAGCGCAACCCCGCGCTGCCCGACTTGCCCACCGTGATCGAGAGCGGCCTCAAGGGGTTCGAGGTGGTGGGTTTCTACGGCTTTCTGGCGCCCGCGGGCACGCCAAAAGATGTGGTGGCCAAGCTCAGTGATGCCTTCGGGCAGGTGCTGCAGATGCCCGAGGTGCGAAGCCGCATGGTGAGTCAGGGGGCCGATCCGGCCTTTTTGGGTGCAGAAGACTTTGCCACGTTCCTGGCCAGCGAGATGCCACGCTGGGCCGACGCCGTGAAAAAGTCGGGTGCCAAGGTGGACTGATGTCGCGAGCCGCCACCCGAGAGAGCAGCGCTGTGATCTGGCTCAGCGCGCCGGGCTGAACAGGTCCACCCGGTCGGTAATGATGCCGTCGGTGCCCAGGTCGATCAGGCGCTGTGCGGCCCATTCGTCGTTGACGGTGTAGCTCAGGGTGCGCATGCCAAGGGCGCGCACCTGCGCCACCAGTGCCGCATCCCACAGCGCGTGGTTGCACACCATGGCCACGCAGCCCAACTGCTGCGCCACGGCGGCCCAGCCGTCCCACAGGGCGTCCAGCAGCAGGGCACGCGGTATGTGCGGTGCCGTGGCGCGCGCGCCTGCCAGGGCCTCGGGCTTGAACGACGACAGCAGCGGCTGCACCGCCTGGCCCTGCCACAGCCGGGCTGCGAGATCGCCCACCGCCCGGCCAGTCGCCTCGTCGTGGCCGGGGGTGGCCTTGATTTCGATATTGAGGAAAAAGCCGTTGGCAATGCAGTAGCGCGCCAGGTTTTCCAGGGTGGGCAGCGGCTCGCCGACGTAGGCGCGCGAATGCCAGCCGCCAGCATCGAGCTGCGCCAGGGTGCTCCACGGGTGATCGCCGCCAGTGCGGCTGGCGTTGGAGCCCAGGGCTTTGACGCCGTTGGTGGTGCGGTCCAGCGTGGCGTCGTGCAACAGAAAAACGGTGCCGTCGCTGCTGAGCTTGGCATCGCATTCGAACATGCGATAGCCGTGCTGGGCACCCAGCCGGAAGGCGGCCAGGGTGTTTTCAGGAGCCAGCTTGCCGGCGCCGCGGTGGGCGATCCAAAGGGGGTAGGGCCAGGGGGTCGTCATGATGGTATTTTCGTTGATGCGGTTGCGTTGCGCGCGGCGCATGACACTGGCGCTGGCGCGGCGGGCAACGCCAGGCAAGGGTTGTCCCGCAGCACATCAAGGGGATGTCACACCCGTTTTCCGGTGGTGGCGTCAAACGCGTGCAGGCGGTCGGGCCGGGGCACCACATGGATCACCGAGTCGGGTGCAGGGGCTGGCGTGCCTTCTTCCACGCGCACGATGATCTGCTCGCCGTGGACGCGGCCATAGATCAGGCGCTCAGCGCCCAGCAGCTCCACGGTCTCGACGGTGACGGCCCAGCCCTCGCCGCGCACATCCAGGTGCTCGGGGCGGATGCCCAGGATGGTGCCGGGCGTGTGGTGATTGCTCTGCTCGCGCCGGAACCTGATGGGGTGGAAACGTCGCGTTGCAACCCTTACGGGCTGCAGTGGTACCCCGGCGCGGGCAGCAGCCCTGGAGGCGGTGGCTTAAAATTTGTGCCCCAAGCCACCCGGGCGCGTTGCGCCCACCCAGGTTGATCCCATGAATGTTCCGATAGCGTTGGCTGCCCTGCAGACTCAGGCTGCCGAGCCCGTGCGTCTGCGCGAGATACCCTACAACTACACGTCTTTTTCCGACCGGGAAATCGTGATCCGGCTGCTGGGGGTGCCCGCCTGGGATCTGCTGGACCAGCTGCGCAAGGAGCGCCGCACCGGCCGTTCTGCCCGCATGCTGTATGAGGTGCTGGGCGACATTTGGGTCGTGCAGCGCAACCCCTACCTGCAGGACGATCTGCTCGACAACCCCGACCGCCGCCGGATGCTGGTCGATGCCCTGCAACACCGCCTGGGCGAGATCGAAAAGCGCCGCACGCCGGCAGACGATGCCGAGCGTGACCGCCTTGTCGGCGATCTGGTGGCAGCGGCGCGGCGCGCCGTGGCCGAGTTCAATGCCACGTTCGAGCAGGCCACGCAGCTGCGCCGCCAGGTGCAAAAAACGCTGGGCCGCCTCACGGCGAAGGACAACATCAAGTTCGACGGCCTCTCGCGCGTGAGCCACGTCACCGACGCGACCGACTGGCGTGTCGAATACCCGTTTGTGGTGCTCACCCCCGACACCGAGGCCGAGATGGCTGGCCTGGTCAAGGGCTGTATCGAGCTGGGCCTGACCATCATTCCGCGCGGGGGCGGCACCGGCTACACGGGCGGCGCCATTCCGCTGACCTGGAAGAGCGTGGTCATCAACACCGAAAAACTCGAAGCCATGACCGAGGTGGAAATGCGCCGCCTGCCGGGCATGGACCGCGAGGTGGGCACGGTGTGGACGGAGGCGGGCGTGGTCACGCAGCGCGTGGCCGATGCAGCCGAGCGCGCGGGCTTTGTGTTTGCGGTGGATCCGACCAGCGCCGAGGCATCCTGCATTGGCGGCAACATCGCCATGAACGCGGGTGGCAAAAAGGCCGTGCTGTGGGGCACGGCGCTCGATAACTTGGCGAGCTGGCGCATGGTGACGCCCGACGCCCAGTGGCTGGAGGTGACGCGCCTGGACCACAACATGGGCAAGATCCATGACGTGGAGGTCGCCACGTTCGAACTGCAGTACTTCGAGGCCGACGGCAAGACGCCGGTGCGCACCGAGCGCCTGAGCATTCCGGGCAAAACCTTCCGCAAGGAAGGCCTGGGCAAGGACGTGACCGACAAGTTTCTGGCGGGCCTGCCGGGTATCCAGAAGGAAGGCTGCGACGGTCTCATCACCAGCGCGCGCTGGGTGGTGCACCGCATGCCCTAACACACCCGCACTGTGTGCCTGGAGTTCTTTGGCAACTCCCGGGACGCAGTGCACTCTATTGTGGAGTTCAAGGACTTCATGTTC
>JBKCTS010000104.1:0-1223 GCA_046318695.1 Acidovorax sp. | reverse complement strand
GAGCGCCAGGCCCAGCTGCGCAAGGACGGACGCCTGCCCTTCCTGCGCCCGGATGCCAAGAGCCAGGTCACCATGCGCTATGTGGACGGCAAGCCCCACAGCATCGACACCGTAGTGCTCTCCACGCAGCACCACCCCGACCAGAGTGAGACGCAAACAAAGATGAAGGCCTCGTTCACCGAAGCCGTCATCGAAGAAATCATCAAGCCCGTGCTGCCCAAGGGATGGCTGCAAAACACGCGCTACCTGATCAATCCCACCGGCCGTTTCGTTATCGGCGGCCCCCAGGGTGACTGCGGCCTCACGGGCCGAAAGATCATCGTGGACACCTACGGCGGTGCCTGCCCCCATGGCGGCGGCGCCTTCAGTGGCAAGGACCCAACCAAGGTGGACCGCAGCGCCGCCTACGCCGCGCGCTACGTGGCCAAAAACATCGTGGCCGCAGGTCTGGCACGCCAGTGCCAGATCCAGGTGGCCTACGCCATTGGCGTCGCGGAGCCGATGAACATTACTGTGTACACCGAGGGCACGGGACTGATCCCCGACGAGCAGATCGCCAAGCTCGTGCGCACACACTTCGACCTTCGACCCAAGGGCATCATCCAGATGCTGGATCTGCTGCGCCCCATCTACGAAAAAACTGCAGCCTACGGTCACTTCGGCCGCGAGGAACCAGAGTTCACCTGGGAGAGGGCCGATAAGGCGGGTGCGCTTCGCGCGGCAGCCGGGTTGTGAATCCGTCTTACAAACGACGGGGTGACGGCCGCCTTGCGCGGGTGTTGATTTCGCGGCCCATGCCCCCAGCGAGTGATGCAACTTCGACAGCGCCCCTGAGCAAGGTCTGACCTTCACACGCGGCAATCTGCACCAACCCGAGCGCTCGCGCTGCCCGTGCATCCACCACGCGAGCGGGTCGCCGGTGGCTGGTGGCGCCGCATCCGCGGGTGCAAGTCCTGAGCGCAGAGTACACCCTGGACACCATCCTGGCACCTCTTGGTGCCGGATGAGTCAATCGTCGTCAGCACGCTGGCCGTCCGCGGCATCAACGCCGGGCCTGCCCACAGCGCCGACTACGTTCCAGCTACCATAGGCATGGTCCAGAGGTTGCCTTCATGCTTGTGCCAAAGTACCAAGATCGAGCTATCGCCTTTCTTACCCAGCACGGAAAGGAGACTGTGGTTGCCGCGGCCCTGGAACCTGTGCTGGGCTGCACTATCCAGCAT
>JBKCTS010000103.1:0-3321 GCA_046318695.1 Acidovorax sp. | reverse complement strand
ATTCGACATGGTGTTCGGTCCTGCCTACAAGGGGATTCCGCTGGCCGCCACGGTGGCCGTGGAGCTTGCCCGACATGGCCGCACCGTGCCATTTGCCTACAACCGCAAGGAGGCCAAAGATCACGGTGAGGGCGGTGTGTTGGTGGGCGCGCCGCTCAAAGGCCGCGTGCTGATCATCGACGACGTGATGTCCGCCGGCACAGCGGCGCGCGAGTCGATTGCCATCATCCGCGCCGCCGGGGCCATTCCACATGCGGTGGCCATTGCGCTGGACCGCCAGGAAAAAGCCACCGAGAATGGTCGGGATGTTGATCACAGCGCGGTACAGTATGTGCGCCAGCAACTAGGCATGGAGGTGTGTGCCATCGCACGTCTGGCAGACTTATTGCTTTATTTGGCGAGAAATGGGGAGGTGGGAATGCGCTCCCATCACGAAAAGGTGCTGGAATACCGCCAGCGATACGGGGTTAACGAAGGGTAGTTCGTTTGAGCAAGCAAGATTGGCTTCTGAGCGTGGTGGTGGCGTGCACGGCGGTGTACGCTGCCGGGCTGAGCCATGCGCAGACCGCGGGCGGCAGCATCTACACCTGCGTTGACCGCAATGGTCGCAAGCTCACGGCCGACCGGCCGATTCCAGAGTGTCTGGACCGCGAGCAGCGTGAACTGGGCCCGACAGGTGTGGTCCGTCGGCAGATTGGCCCCTCGCTCACCGAAGACGATCGGGCCCAGTTGGAGGCCCAGCGGCGCAAAGAGGTCGAAGACCGTGCCCGCGCGGTCGAAGAACGCCGCCGAGAGCGTGGGCTCATGGCCCGGTACCCCGACAAGGCGTCCCATGATGCCGAGCGTGCAGCCGCCATTGCCATGGTGGACGAGGTCACGGTCACGGCTGAAAAACGCATCATCGAGCTGCGCGCGCAGCGCAAGGCACTCGACGCCCAGATGGAGCCCTACAAAAGCGACCCGAACAAGGCTCCGATGACGCTGCGCCGCAACATTGCGGAAAACGAAGAAAACCTGGCCGAGCAGCGCCGATTCCTGGCCGGGCAGGAACAGGACAAGCGCCGGGTGCATCAACGGTTCGATGCCGAGCTGGCCCAACTTCGCAAGCTGTGGGAGCCCCAGCGCGGCGCCTCGGCAGGGGGCGATACCGTGTTGCCTACTTCCGCCACCCGTTGAAACGCGCCTCGGGCGAGATCAGCCTCGCCATTGGGTGCTCGGATGGGGTGTGGCATGCCGTCTGGCCCGCCACCGTTTGACCTGATTTCCGCCGCCACCTCTGCCCGTGGCGGTTGTGGACTCACCCCGCCAGCCTGGCGCGCAACAGATCGTTGACCTGCTGCGGATTCGCCTTCCCCTTGCTGGCTTTCATGACTTGACCGACCAGCGCGTTGAAGGCCTTGTCCTTGCCTGCACGGAACTGGGCCACATTGTCGGGGTTGGCGGCAACCACCTCGTCGATGATTTTCTCCAGCGCGCCCGAGTCGTTCATCTGCCTGAGCCCCCGGGACTCGATGACGGCGTCCACGTCGGCCGACTCGCCAGTCCACAGCGCATCGAACACCTGTCTGGCGGCATTGTTGGAAATCGTTGCGTCGGCGATCCGGGCAATCAGGGCCGCCAGCTGCGCGGCAGCCACCGGCGCTGCCTCTATGCCGGATTCGCCAGCGTTCAGGCGGCGCGATACCTCGCCCATGATCCAGTTGCTGACCAGCTTGGGCTGGCCGCAGGCTTTTGCAGCTTCCTCGAAGTAGGCCGCCATGGCCTTGCTTTGCGTGAGCGTGGTAGCGTCATACTCGGGCAGCCCGTAGTCGGCCACGAAGCGGGCGGCCATGCTACGAGGTAATTCGGCCATGAGCGCGCGTTCCTTCTCGATCCACTGCTCTGAAATACATAGCGGCGGCAGGTCCGGGTCCGGAAAGTAGCGGTAGTCTGCCGCGTCTTCCTTGGTGCGCATGGCGCGCGTCTCTCCCAAGTCCGGGTCGAACAGCACCGTGGCCTGCTGGATGGCGTGGCCGTCTTCGATCTGCTCGATCTGCCAGCGGATTTCGTAGTCGATGGCCTGCTGCATGAACTTGAACGAGTTCAGGTTCTTGATTTCGCGGCGCGTGCCTAGCGGCTGGCCGGGCTTGCGCACCGACACGTTGGCGTCGCAGCGGAAGCTGCCTTCCTGCATGTTGCCGTCGCAGATGCCGATCCAGGTCACGATCTTGTGCAGCTCTTTGGCATAGGCCACGGCTTCTTCGCTGCTGCGGATGTCGGGCTCGGTCACGATCTCCAGCAACGGTGTGCCCGCGCGGTTCAGGTCAATGCCCGACTGGCCGACAAAGTCTTCGTGCAGGGATTTGCCCGCGTCTTCCTCGAGGTGGGCGCGCACCAGGCGCACGGTTTTCTTCTCGTCGCCCAAGAAGAACGACACCTCGCCACCTTGCACCACCGGGATCTCGAACTGACTGATCTGGTAGCCCTTGGGCAGGTCAGGGTAGAAGTAGTTTTTTCGGGCAAAAATACTCACCGCTGCGATGTGGGAGCCAAGAGCCAGTCCTAATTTAATAGCGCATGCCACCGCCTCGCGGTTCATCACCGGAAGGGTGCCGGGCAGGGCCAGGTCCACGGCGCAGGCCTGGGTGTTGGGCTCGGCCCCAAAGGCCGTGGGCGCGCGGCTGAAGATCTTGCTTTGTGTGGCCAGTTGGGCGTGGGTTTCGAAGCCGATGACGACTTCGTAACCGTGGATGAGTGTTTGCTTTGTCATGCTGGGAATTCAACTGTCTTTATCTGCGTGGAGATACACCGCCACGCTTACGGATGCGATACCCAAGACGATAGATGTCGGGCATATCCAGTCTGGTGTCGTCATCGCGGAGTATCAAGATGCCAAGCTCCACCAAGGTGTCCCGGAGCTTCTGGCTATTGGAAGTGAGCCTGTCGCCCTCATCCCAAGGCACGAACACATTTTGGGAGGAACACTGCTCACTGATTAAACGAGGTGTTGGCGTTCCATCTAGCCCGACGCTCCACACCCCGTAGATCTCCTTAACGGAAATCGGTGTGGATCGGTCATTGAACGCTGCCAGCGCTGTGCCCACCCAGAAGTAGTCTTCTTTCAACTCCTCCACCCGTGCGTCACTGGCCGCTCGCACCCCGCTTTGAATACCGGCCGGCATCAGCACCGACACCGAGTTCGGCCTTTGGGACGCTTGAAGAGCCTCCATGAGGGATGCAGCAAACGTACGAGGACTGACGCGATCTTTGCCGTCTGCCAAGTGCTTGTACCACCACGTGTAGACGTGCCCTTTGGTCGGGCTGCTACCCATATACGGGGGC
>JBKCTS010000102.1:0-1787 GCA_046318695.1 Acidovorax sp. | reverse complement strand
GCGTGAACGACGAGGCCAAGAACAACTGGTACCGCCACTGGGTGCGCAGCGGGCTGGAGGCTTTCGAGCGTCAGTTGCAGTTGCTCTCGCACGAGCGCAGCGCGCAAGGCCTGCCCCCGTCGGTGCTGTGCTGGGGCGATGCCCCCACGCTGGCCGACTGCTGCCTGGTGCCACAGATCTTCAATGCCCGGCGTTTCGATGTGGACCTGGGTGGCCTGCCGCTGACCCTGGGCGCCTTTGAAGCCTGCACGGCGCTGCCAGCGTTCCAGCAGGCCCAGCCGTCTGCCTGCCCGGACCACGAGGCGTGAACCGCCACATGGTGCCCCGCGCTGAGCCGTCGCCAGGGCTGCCTGCGGATTGGCTGGTGCCGCACTGGCCTGCTCCGGCTGGCGTGCATGCCCTATGCACGGCCCGCAGTGGTGGCGTCAGTGCCGCGCCGTACGCCAGTTGCAACCTGGGCGACCATGTGGGCGACGACCCAGCCGCCGTGCGCGCCAACCGCGCCCGCCTGACCGATGCGCTGCAAGCCGTCACGCCGGGCACCAGGCCCGTGTTTCTCCGGCAGGTGCACGGGCATGGCGTGCTGTCATTGACCGCAGCAACCGCCGATGGTGCCGAGGCCGACGCCAGCGTCACCACCGAAACCGCCGTGGCCTGCACCATCATGGTGGCCGACTGCCTGCCCGTGCTGCTGGCCCATGCCTCAGGCTCGGCGGTGGCCGCCGCCCATGCAGGCTGGCGTGGTCTGGCGGGGCAGGGCGGACGCGGCGTACTGGAGGCGGTTTTTGAACAATTTTGCGCTGCTACGCACGATGTGAATCACTTTAATGCTATCAATGTAGTAGCAAATTCAGAGAATCCGGGGGGCTCTCACACGCGCGCGGCCTCGGCGCAGGCCGGCGTGGCGGGTCAAACCCTGGCCTGGCTGGGCCCCTGCATCGGCCCCACGGCGTTCGAGGTGGGGGGCGAGGTGCGCGACGCTTTTTGCAGCACAGACCCCGGCGCAGCCGCATGCTTTGTCGCGCATGCGGGGCGCCCCGGCAAGTTCCTGTGCGATCTGGCGGGGCTGGCGCGCCTTCGGCTGCAGGCGCTGGGTATCACCCGCATCTACGGCAACGACAGCAGCACGCCGTGGTGCACGGTGACCAACGCCTCACGGTTCTTTTCGCACCGCCAAGGCAGCGCCAGCGGCGGGGGCAGCGGCCGGTTCGCCGCTTGCATCTGGAAGGGGTGATGCGCCCATGTGATCCGGCACTGCTGCGCCCGTGGCTGCGCGCGCCTGTTCCTGCGCCGCGTCGTAGGCGGCCTGCTCGGCAGCCTCGCGCGCCTTGATGGCGCGCTTGCGCGATGGAGTTCCCAGGATATAGACCAAAATACCCATGGGCAGCAAACCGTACAGCGCAAACGTGATGATGGCCCCCAGCACGGTGCCCGTGGGGCTGGTAGCCTCGGCCACCGCCATCATCAGAGTGACGTAGGCCCAGGCAATGACGATCAGGTACATTGCTTCTCCATCAAAAACGCGTTGTTCCATTGCTCACCAAGGGAGCGTGGGCAACAATCGACACGAACATTTCGCAAGATCCAGACAGCCTGCCGCGCAGGGTGAAAAAACACCGAGGAAACAGCATGACGACCGATTCACAGTGGGCAGAAAGCGCCCAGCAGTTCCAGAAATTTTTCGGGGAGGGCTGGGCACAGGCGCTGCAATCACTGCAAACGCTCGATGTCGGCGGACAGATGCCGGCGGCACCGGCCATCAAATTCGCCCCGGAGCGGCTCCAGGA
>JBKCTS010000101.1:0-1483 GCA_046318695.1 Acidovorax sp. | reverse complement strand
GGGCCAAGGCTGGGGGAAAACGCCGCAGAATTGCCTAGAAAATTAGCAGCCTGAAGATCCCGTTTTGTTGAGCTTCATCAGACGTGGAAATCAGGGGTTTTTAGAGGCTCCCTGTCCTTGCCTGCCTTCGTAAAGCGCCTTCCGCTCCTTGAATCCGTTCTTGAACTCTTGCGAAGCGAACTGCGGGACTGAAAGTTCCCCGTTCCGGAAATAAACTTCTCTGCACCCAAAGTCGCAAACCTCACTACGCACAGGCTTGAACTGCAGATCGGCGAACATTTGCCCGCCTTTGCGGTCGTTCGGTAGCCACAATGTTCGATTGTTCCGCTCAATTGAGTAACCGGCCTCCTTAGCGACAACTCGCGCAAAGCCATTTTGCCCGCCAGACATAAGCATCCCTCGCCAAAAGACAGGTCCTTCGCCAAGATCAACAGCGACCCTCTTCGGTGTCTCGCCGCGGGCCATGATCGCGAAGACCCCTCCGGAGGGGGCTGCCCCCCGCACCGCTGAAGGACCAAGTCGATCGTTAGGGCCGGAAAGTGCTGCGTCGATCAAGCTCAACTGAACCGGCGGTCTAAAATTTTCCGCTGTGCCAACGTTATTCACAGTCATGTCAACTCCCTAGTTGTGGATGGCACTTATTCCTAAATCCGTGACCTGATGGACGAGACGTTGATGATATTGAGGTGTCTCTTCTGAGCGCCCCTATTCACCGAACAGAAGTTAGCCGTCTAATCTTTGCCTCTCATTTGCGGCACTTTGCTCCGCCAAACGCGCCAAATAACTGAAACCGGCAGGGAGTTTTGGCTTGACACCGTTGCGAAACAAGCATCACGCCAAACAGGCCCATCACAAAATGGCTCCTCTCAAGAAACAGAATTGGTTTTGAGTGGCGTCATGCGGGCACGGGGTTCCCCGAGTTCGACACTTCCCGACCTTTTTTCGACCTTGCGGCCCTATGCCCTGTGCGCCTTTGCCGGCGGCTGGGCCGATGTGGCCCTGCGTCAGCTCGAGGCCCCGGCCTGGGTGTCGCTGATCAGCTGCGTCGTCGTCACGGCGGGGCTGCGCGCGCTGGCGCTGTGGCGCAACTGGGAGCTGCCCGCCTGGCGTGTGTAGCAGGCACTGGTCGTGCCCTGGTGGCTGCCAGAGCCCGGCGAAGCCTGCGGCTCCAGCCTTCAAAACCCGGTAGCACCTGCGGCACGGAGCCCCCAGGATGCGCTCAGGCGCTCAGACGCGTTCCAGGATCAACGCGATGCCCTGGCCCACGCCAATGCACATGGTGCACAGCGCGTATTTGCCTGCGTGCTCGTGCAGGCGGTTGACGGCGGTGGTCACCAGGCGGGCACCGCTGGCCCCCAGCGGGTGGCCCAGCGCAATCGCGCCGCCCCAGGCGTTCACGCGGGCGTCGTCGTCGTTCAGGCCCAGGGCGCGCAGCACGGCCAGGCCCTGCGCGGCAAAGGCTTCGTTCAACTCGATCACGTCC
>JBKCTS010000100.1:0-2297 GCA_046318695.1 Acidovorax sp. | reverse complement strand
CCCGGTGCCAGCCAAGCCCGTGGCCACGTGGGCGGCTGTGCTCAGCGACCTGCAGGAAGACGTGCGGTTTCTGAACATTCCCGCGCCCGCGCGCAAGGTTTTCCACAATGAGACGTTGCGGCAGACCGCCCAGGTCTCGCTTGGCGGCGACCAGATCCGCATCCAGTTCGCAAACCCCTACGGCAAAGCGCCAGTGCCGTTGGCGCGGGTGCGCGCAGCGTTGAGCGCCGGCCCTGGCACCGTGGATGTGGCGACCGATGTGGCCGTGACCTTTCAGGGCCAGGCGTCGGTGTCGATTCCCCCGGGCGGTCAGGTCTGGAGCGACGCGGTGTCGATCCGGGTGCCTGATGGCGGGCAGGTGGCCGTGAGCGTGTACGTGCGTGACGCGGCCGACGCGTTCTCGGCCCACCGGTACGCAAACGCCGTGCACCATGTGGGGCCGGGCGATCTGAGCAGTGCTGCCGCCATGCCGCTGGGCGCGGACAACCAGATCACCGCGTCTTTTTGGATGAGCGCCATCGACGTGTTCAGTACGACGCCTGCCCGCGTGGTGGTGGCGTTTGGCGATTCGCTCACGGATGGCAATGGCTCGACCCTGGGCGCCAACCGGCGCTACCCAGACCTGCTCTTTGCGCGCCTGCGCCCTGGCATGGCGGGGGCGCCGGTGTCGGTGGTCAACGCCGGGCTGGGGGGCAGCCGCTGGCTGCACGACCGGTTTGGCCCGAGGGGTGTGGACCGCTTTCGGCGCGATGTGTTGGCCATGTCGGGGGTGACGGACGTGATCATCCAGTTGGGGATCAACGACATTGGCTTTCAGCAGGCATGGACGCCTGACGAGAAGGCCACGCCAGCCGACTTGATCGCCAGCCTGTCAGGCGCCGTGGCCGCCGCCCAGGGGGCCGGGGTGCGGGTGTATCTGGGCACGCTGACGCCGTTCAAGGGCCATGTGTACTTTTCGCCGCAGGGTGAGCAGATGCGCCAGGCGGTCAACCAATGGATCCGCGCCAACACCCAAGTCGCTGGCGTTTTTGATTTTGACGCGGCGGTACGCGACCGGGCAGAACCGGAGCGCATCTTGGCCGCCTACCGTGACGGGGACAACCTGCACCTCAATGACCTGGGCTATGCGCGGTTGGCCGAGAGCATTGCCCTGGACCGGTTTCGCTGACCCGGTTGCTGCGGCCTTCGCGGTCGGGGTGTTTCACGTGGAACACCGGCTGGCGCGGTGTGTGGCCGCTGGAGGCAGACGCGGCCGGCACAAAGTGAGAAAATCTCGGGTTGCCCGCTGGTCGCCGCGCACGGTGCTGGCAGCGGGGCCGGTGTGCGGGGGCTTTGGTGCCTCTGCCTGCGCCGGGTGTTTTGACCAACGGGCCCACCCGGCCCCGGAGCGCAGAGATGCTGTACCCCCAGGAATTTGATGTGATCGTTGTCGGCGGTGGCCATGCGGGCACCGAGGCCGCGTTGGCCGCTGCGCGCTTAGGGCAGAGAACGCTGCTGCTGACGCACAACATCGAGACGCTGGGGCAGATGAGCTGCAACCCCAGCATCGGCGGCATCGGCAAGGGTCATCTGGTCAAAGAGGTGGACGCCCTGGGCGGAGCGATGGCGCTGGCCACGGATGAGGGTGGCATCCAGTTCCGCATCCTCAACAGCTCCAAGGGCCCGGCCGTGCGCGCCACCCGGGCGCAGGCTGATCGCATTCTTTACAAGGCAGCCATCCGCCGCATGCTGGAGAACCAGCCCAACCTGTGGCTGTTCCAGCAGGCGGTGGATGACCTGATGGTGGAGGGCGACCGCGTGGTGGGTGCAGTGACGCAGGTGGGGATTCGCTTTCGCTCGCGCACGGTGGTCCTCACAGCCGGTACTTTTTTGGACGGCAAGATCCATGTGGGTCTGAACAACTACGCCGCTGGCCGGGCGGGGGATCCGCCTGCGGTGTCGCTGTCGGCGCGCCTGAAGGAGCTGAAGCTGCCGCAAGGGCGCCTGAAGACCGGCACGCCACCGCGCATCGACGGGCGCAGCATCGACTTCAGCAAGTGCACGGAGCAGCCCGGCGACGGCATGCCCGGCGGCGTGAACGAGGGCACGGTGCCCGTGTTCAGTTTCATGGGCAGCGCACAGTTGCACCCCCGGCAGGTGCCTTGCTGGATCACCCACACCAACGCCCGCACGCACGAGATCATCCGCTCCGGCTTTGACCGCAGCCCCATGTTCACCGGCAAGATCGAGGGCGTGGGCCCGCGTTACTGCCCGAGTGTGGAAGACAAGATCAACCGCTTTGCCGACAAAGACAGCCA
>JBKCTS010000099.1:0-17632 GCA_046318695.1 Acidovorax sp. | reverse complement strand
CGTCCGGGTGGCGCAGCAAGTGCAGGCAGGCATCCACGACCTCGTTGAGGTTGTGTGGTGGGATGTTGGTGGCCATGCCCACCGCGATGCCCGCGGAGCCGTTGACCAGCAGGTTGGGAAGCTTGCTGGGCAGTACCAGCGGTTCCTTTTCGCTGCCGTCGTAGTTGGGGCCGAAGTCAACGGTTTCCTTGTCGATATCGCCCAGCATTTCGTGCGCGATCTTGGCAAGGCGGATTTCGGTATAACGCATGGCGGCCGCGTTATCGCCATCCACCGACCCGAAATTACCCTGGCCATCGACCAGCATGTGCCGCAGCGAGAAATCCTGCGCCATCCGCACAATGGTGTCATACACCGCCGAATCGCCATGCGGGTGGTACTTACCAATCACGTCGCCCACGATGCGGGCCGACTTCTTGTAGGGACGGTTCCAGTCATTGTTGAGCTCGTGCATCGCAAAAAGAACGCGCCGATGCACGGGTTTGAGGCCATCTCGCGCATCGGGCAAGGCCCGCCCTACGATCACGCTCATCGCGTAATCAAGGTAACTGCGCCGCATCTCTTCTTCGAGGCTGATGGGCAAGGTTTCTTTGGCGAACTGGGTCATCAGGTGCTTGGCGTGCGGTGGAATCGTGTGATTCTAGGGCTAAGACTGTGTTGCGATGGAGCAACATATTAGGGTGAAATGGGTTTTGTCGAACGTGGCGCGGTGCAGCGCGGCGCCTGATACTGGGTTACGTCTGGCATAATCCGGCGAGCGTCTTGGGTGATGGTCACCCTCGGCGTACCGGATCGCCGCGCGGCTGCGGCTCTTTCCCCAAGAGGAGAACCATGAAGAAATTGAATAAAGTAGCGATGTTGTTTGCCTCTGCAGCGCTCGCAACCGCCGCAGGCGCTCAAACGGTCGACAACTGGAGGGACGCTTCGGGCGTGACTTGGAAAAACGGTACTAACGAGTACTGCTGGCGCGATGCCAACTGGACGCCTGCTACGGCCGCTCAAGGCTGCGATGGCGCCATCGTTGCTGCGCCTGCTCCGGCTGCTGCTCCGGCTCCGGCACCAGCCGCTGCTCCGGCTCGGGCACCTGCCGCTGCCCCGGCACCTGCTCCAGCACCCGCTCCAGCAGCTGCCACCAAGGTGACTTACGCCGCTGACGCTTTCTTCGATTTTGATAAGGCTGTCCTGAAGCCAGAAGGTCGCGCCAAGTTGGACGACCTGGTCTCCAAGGTCAAGGGCATCAACCTGGAAGTGATCATCGCCGTGGGTCACACCGACTCCATCGGCTCCGATGCTTACAACCAGAAGCTGTCGGTCCGTCGCTCTGAATCAGTGAAGGCGTATCTGGTGTCCAAGGGCATCGAAAAGAACCGCGTTTACACCGAAGGCAAGGGCGAAAAGCAACCTGTCGCTGACAACAAAACTTCTGAAGGCCGCGCAAAGAACCGCCGCGTGGAAATCGAAGTGGTTGGTACCCGCGCTGCCAAGTAATCTTCCGGTTACTTCCTCAAAAAGCCCCGGTGACGGGGCTTTTTTACGTGTGCGCCCAGCAGCTGCGCGCACCTTACCAACCGAGACTACCCCAACTTTGCCTGTAAGAGGCCGTGAAGCCGTCATGACCCATCCTAGGTGGTGCATAAGCGGTGGTCGTGCAGCTGCAGCGCGCCATAGGCTGCAGGCTCATGCACTGATCTGCTCGCTCGATAGGGCTGTTCGCATTGGGGCAAAATCGAGGCATGAGTGAAACAGTGAATGCCGACCCGGCCGAACTCGCCAAGTTCTCTGAACTGGCCCACCGCTGGTGGGATCCAGACAGCGAGTTCAAGCCGCTGCACCAAATCAATCCCCTGAGGCTCGACTGGATCAATACCCTTTGCGAACTGCGCGGCAAACGGGTACTCGACGTCGGTTGTGGCGGCGGTATTCTTGCTGACTCGCTTGCGCGCAAGGGGGCCCAGGTGACCGGAATCGACCTTGCGTCCAAGGCCCTGCGCGTGGCCAAGCTCCACGCGCTGGAGGCGGGCACCACGGGCGTGGAGTATCGGGAAATCAGCGTCGAAGCCCTTGCGGATGAAGATCCGGCGGGTTACGACGTCGTCACGTGCATGGAAATGCTCGAGCACGTTCCAGATCCCGGCTCCGTGGTTCGGGCCTGTGCAAGCTTGGTCAAGCCCGGTGGCTGGGTGTTCTTCTCAACGATCCACCGCAACGCCAAGGCATTCGTGCTTGCCATTGTGGGCGCAGAGTATGTAATGAACTTGCTGCCGCGCGGTACCCACGAGTATGCAAAGATGATCAAACCGAGTGAGCTGGCGGCGTACTGTCGTGCTGCCGGTCTCACAGTAAATAGCACCCGCGGGCTCTCCTACAACCCGGTAACCGAGCGTTACTGGCTCAATGCAGACACGGGCGTCAACTACCTTTTCGCAACCCAGCGTCCCGCCTGATATGGTGTCTTTCAACAATGTACGGGCGGTGCTTTTCGACCTGGACGGCACCCTCATCGATAGCGCGCCCGATCTGGCTGCTGCTGCAAACAAAATGCGCGAAGCCCGGGGGTTGGAGCCACTTCCGTTCGAACGCTACCGCCCTGTGGCCGGCGCTGGCGCACGTGGGTTGCTAGGCGTAGCCTTCGGTCTCTCGCCCGAGCATGAGCAATTCCCTGCAATGCGCGAAGAGTTCTTCGTGAGCTACGAGTCCTGCATGACAGAGCGCACCTACGTCTTTGATGGCGTGGCTGAACTGATCGATACCATTGCAGCCAAAGGGCTGCTCTGGGGGGTGGTGACGAACAAGGCAACACGTTTCACCGCACCGCTGACCTCAGCGATGGACCTGTTCCGAGGCGCAGGCGCGATCATCAGTGGAGACACGACGCCCCATTCCAAGCCGCACCCGGCTCCGCTGCTGGCGGCGGCTGCCCGATTGGGCGTCTCTCCGTCGCAATGCATCTACGTTGGCGACGATGAGCGCGACATGGTGGCGGGTCGAGCTGCCGGCATGGGCACGATCGCCGCGTTGTACGGCTATCTCGGCGCCGACGCGGATCTCGCGGCGTGGCCTAGCCATGCCGCAATTAAATCGCCCGGCGAGCTCTTGAATTTCCTTGGCGCGGTCTAAAATGACGTGCTCTGGGGCTGTCCTGGTTTCGACGTAGGTTCGGAATCGGTGTGGTGCATGTCGAGCTTGAGTCACGCTCGTTAATCTCGATTTAACAAACTAACTGCAAACGACGAACGTTTCGCACTCGCTGCTTAATTGCCAGTGAGCCTTGCAACAGTCGGCCTATGGGCTGGGCAAGGGGGTTGTGAGCGATCACCACCTCCCGGCTGCAAGGATAATGACATAGGCTGGTCCTGATCCGGGTACCTTGGATGGGGGCGAGAAACTAGGGTGCTGGCGGCCGGTCTAGCGTGCGACTGCGCGATTCCGGCGGCGAGACTCAAATCAGACCGCTAAACATGTAGACCTGCCCGATAAAGGCTTGCGGACGCGGGTTCAATTCCCGCCAGCTCCACCATCCACCAAAACAAAGGCCGCCAAGGAACACCACCTGGCGGCCTTTTTCATTGGTGGATCAAGGACTTACGCAGCAGGGATAGACAGGGGCAACCATTGACAGCCAAACCGTAAGCGGGGAACATATCGGGGAACAAAAGCTGTTTTTTGGAGCTTCCGGGGAACAAATTCCATGGGGCCGGGGAACGGCCCCACCGGGGAACACGATGCTGACCGATGCCCAATGCCGAAACGCCACCTGCCCACCAGACAAGAAACGGGAACGCCTGACCGATAGCGCGGGGCTGTATCTTGAAATCAGCCCGGCGGGATCAAAGCGCTGGTTCCAAAAAATTTATCGCGATGGCAATGAAACCCGGCTGGCTCTGGGAAGCTATCCGGCTGTGGGCCTGACCGCAGCACGGCGGGCGCGGGATGCGGCCAAGCTGCAAAAGGCCGAGGGGCAAGACCCCATTCAAGCGCGCAAGGTGGAAAAGCTCAAAGCGATAAATCCAGCGGGCGACAGCTTCAAGGTAGTTGCCCTGGAGTGGTACGAAAAGCAGGAACCCCAATGGAGCGAAGCCCATGCCATCCGGGCAAAACGCCAATTTGAGCGTGATCTGTTCCCCTGGCTGGGGGATCGGCGGTTGGCCGATATCGAACCCGTGGAACTGCTGGCGACGCTTCGCAAGATCGAGGAACGCGGCGCTATAGAGACTGCCGACCGTGGCCTGATGCTGGCGCGGCAGGTGTGGCGCTACGGGGTGGCAACGGGCAGAGTGAGCCGGGACATTACCGGAGACCTGAAAGGCGCACTGGCCCCCTACCGTGGAACGCACTTCGCTGCTATCACAGACCCCGAAAGGCTGGGCGAGCTGCTACGCGCCATCAAAGGCTACAAGGGCGGCCCCGTGGTGCGGGCGGCACTGCGGCTGGCCCCGCTGCTGTTCCAGCGCCCCGGCGAACTGCGCGGCGCGAGTTGGGCAGAAGTCGACCTGGAGGCGGCGCTGTGGACTATTCCCGCTGCGCGCATGAAGCGCACCAAGGACGGCAAGGAGAACGGACAGCCCCACCTTGTCCCGCTGCCCACCCAGGCCGTGCAGATACTGGAAGTCCTGAAGCCCTACACCGAATCAACCGGGCTGGTGTTCCCAGGAGAGCGCCGGCGAAGCAAGCCCATATCGGAAAATTCGGTACGCACAGCGCTGATATCCATGGGCTACACGCCCGACATTCAGACATGGCACGGGTTCCGGGCGACAGCACGCACCATGCTGGCTGAGCGGCTCGAATGTGATCCGCTGGTGATCGAAGCGCAATTGGCCCATTCCGTGCGCGACGCCAACGGGCGCGCCTACAACCGCACGACCTACCTGAAGCAGCGCCAGACCATGATGCAGCAATGGGCGGACTACCTGGACAAACTGGCCGCAGGTGCCGACGTGGTGCAACTCAAGCGGGCGTAGCAGCAGACAACAGTTTGACGCCACGCCTTACCCGACGGGGGACAACCGGGACACCCTGACCCGGCGGCGCTGGCATCTTTTCGGGGCGCGAGACAGGGAATGCATGGACACCTACGACACGAAAAGCTGCAATGCGCTTGAAAAGCCGTACTACCAACCAATCGAAGCGGCATTGCGCTGGTGCGGACTTGCCTTGCATGAAGTGGCAATTCTGAAAGCCACGGGAGACAACGTACTTCCCCCGGTTAGTGCATTTCCGCGATGGCCTTGCCTGCGGGCGAATGCAGAGAAAATTCTTGAGGCAATGGAATGCGGAGAGCTGACGATAAGCCGCGATGGTAGGCCCGTACCCGCTGGCGACCATGTTGCAAGGCATCGCCGTACAGTCCGGCACGCTGATCTCAAGGCGTGGATGTCGAAGCACTATCCAGACCAGAAACCCGCGTTTCTGTTCGACGAAACCGAGCGTAGTACCCATAACGCCATAAATGCCGACAGTTTTCGCGCCCTTCAAGCCGACCGCGATGCAGCGCGGGCGCGCCTTGAAAAGGCGGAGGAATGGGCAAAGAAAACCGTTGCTGAAATGAAGGTCATGCGCAGCGAG
Organism: Acidovorax sp.; assembly: GCA_046318695.1. Classification (GTDB taxonomy): domain Bacteria; phylum Pseudomonadota; class Gammaproteobacteria; order Burkholderiales; family Burkholderiaceae_C; genus Acidovorax. Next base: position 12,067 of record JBKCTS010000099.1, on the reverse strand, counting down.
TTGGAATCATTCAAGGCGCAAGCAGAGCAGCAATCCGTCCCAAACGCGAGAGCAGAAACCACGTACCTGAACATCATTGGTGCGATGCTGGAATTGATGAAGTCACCCAGGCCGGGGCGTGACAATGACGCGGCAGTGATTAGCGAAATAGAGCAAAACTACCGAGACAAGCCCGGCATATCGGCACGCACGCTACAGGACAAATTTGCAGCAGCAAAACGAAGCCTGAGCGCATCTTGAACCATACCGCAACTGCGGCAGCCCCGCACGCAATTGCGGTGACTGCAAGCCCTTGAAAAACCAAACTGCCACCCATCGCAGCACCGGCAACCAATGCCGTGAAAGGATGGGCAGCAATGGCACTTTGGAGAATCGACGCCTGCAAGGCTGAAACAGGCGACCGCAGCAACACCAGCATTTACAACGCCATCCGCGCCGGACTTTTTACCCGGCCCGTGGCCATCGGACAGCGCGCAAAGGCATGGCCCGACTATGAGGTGAAGGCAATCACCCGTGCCCGCATTGCTGGGCAGTCCGATGATGAAATACGCGAGCTGGTGAACCGCCTGCATGCCAAGCGGGTAGATCAACTGGCGACGGTTTGAGGGGGCGGATATGACCAAACCCCAAGACCTTTTCGCCCTGGCGCAAGCCGCAATCCGCGCTGGGTATAGCCCGCACACAGCAAATGAGCAGACGAGCCAGCTATTAGCAAAACTTCACATCCAGCGAGCTTTGGGCGCAGCAAGAAAGGCCATGCTGCTTGCCACCGCAGACGAGTATCAGCACCTGCGCAACGCCAAAGGCCGGGAGCGCCGGGCACAGCATAAGCTGCTGGCACTTGCAAAGAGCTGGGAGGGCACGCTGTGATCCAAAAGAAAACGCCCGACCCCACCAAAGCAGAATCGAGCGCCGCGAACACCGCGCAGTCTATCGCCACCAGCAAAGAATTCAACGCCCTGCGCAGCGCCTTTGCCCAGCAGGGCCACTACCTGCACAGCCTGATCGCCCCAGGCGGCAAAACCACCTTTTGGGCCGAGCGCTGGGGGCTGGTGCGCTACCTGCCCAGCCTGCATGACGCGGCGCTGTTTCTGGCGCAGATTGGAGGGCGGCTGTGAACGCAATCCATCAATTCCAATCGGCGATTGCAGCGGCTGGCCTGGCAGTGCCCGAAGTGATCTACGGCGACGGCGCATTACACCGCTACAGCAGCAACGGCAAGCGCAGCGACACCAGCGGCTGGTATGTCTTGCACGATGATGGCGACTTGCCCGCTGGTGCATTTGGCTGCTGGCGCTCTGGTGTATCCAGCAACTGGTGCGGCAAGGACGTGTCCTCACTGACCCAGGCCCAGCGCATCGCCCATCAGCAGCGCATGCAGACCATCGCCCAGCAGCGCGAAGCCGACAAGGCCCAGCGCCAGCAAGATGCCGCAGCGGCGGCGGCGCAGCGCTGGGAAGCGGCACTACCGGCCCCGGCGAATCATCCGTACCTGGCGCGCAAAGGCATCAAACCCTACGGCATCAAGGTCGAGGGCGAGGCGCTTTTGATCCCGCTGCGCGATGCGTCAACCAACTTGCACAGCCTGCAAGCCATCGGCCCGGAGGGGACTAAGCGCTTTCAACCGGGCGGGCGCATCAAGGGCTGCTACTTTGGCATCGGCAAGCCCAAGGGACTGCTGATCGTATGCGAGGGCTTCGCCACCGGGGCCAGCATCCATGAGGCCACCGGCCATGCCGTAGCGTGCACAATGAACGCGGGCAACCTGCTGGAAGTGGCCCAGGCACTGCACAGCAAGTACCCCAAGCTGCGCCTAATCCTGGCGGCTGACGATGATGCGTTTACCGACGGCAATCCGGGCATCACCAAGGCCACCGAGGCAGCCCAGGCCGTGGGCGCGCTGCTGGCTGTCCCTCAGTTCACCGGCGAGCGCGGCGACAAGGAAACCGACTTCAACGACCTGGCACAGCGCGAAGGATTGAACGCTGTTCGCCAGTGCATTGATGCTGCTGCGATGGTGCCGACCGGCCCCGTGTTTCCAACCCTCGACGATGGCGTGGTGGGCGGCGCATGGCCCGATCCCACACCACTGCCCGATGCCCTGCCACCCGTGGCCCCGTTCGATTCCGAGCTGTTGCCCGAGGCCCTGCGCGGCTGGGTCATGGACATTGCCGAGCGCATGCAGTGCCCACCCGACTTCACGGCTGTGGGCGCAGTCACGGCGCTATCGAGCCTGATCGGTGCGCGTGCCGTGGTGGCCCCGAAGCAGCATGATGACTGGCGCGTGGTGCCCAATCTGTGGGGGCTGATTGTCGGACGGCCCGGCGTGATGAAGTCCCCGGCGCTGGGTGAAGTCTTGAAGCCCTTGCACCGGCTGGAATCGAACGAGCGCGAGCTGTGGCAGGCCGCGCATGAAGCGTGGGAACTCGACACCAAGGTGGCCGAGCTGGCGGGCAAGGCGAACGAAAAACAGGCGGCAAACCTGGCAGCAAAAGACCCTGCCAAAGCCCGTGCCCTGCTGACCCCCGTGGACACACCAGCCGAGCCGACTATGCGGCGCTACGTGGTCAACGACAGCACGGTGGAGGCACTGGCCGACCTGCTGGTGGAAAACCCGTGGGGCGTGCTGGTGTACCGCGATGAAGTCCACGGCCTGCTGTGCAGCATGGACAGGCAGGGGCAGGAAGGGGCACGGGGCTTTTACCTGACCGGCTACGACGGCAACCAAGGCCATGCGGTGGATCGGATCGGGCGCGGACACAGCTATGTGCCCCGTGTCTGCATGGCGATGCTGGGCGGCATTCAGCCGGGCAAGGTGCAAAGCTACGTGCGTGACGCCGTGAACGGCGGCGCGGGTGATGATGGCCTGTTGCAGCGCTTTGGCTTGGCCGTATGGCCTGACATTCAGCAGGAATTCAAGCTGGTGGATCGCTGGCCAGACACCCCCGCCAAACAGGCGGCATGGGCAGTATTCGAGCGCCTGAACCAACTGCTACCGGCCACCGACGATGACCCCCAGGAATGGCGATTCAGCCCCGAGGCGCAAGCCATCTTTTATGAATGGCTGGTTCCCTTCGAGACAGGGATTCGTGGCGATGAACTGCATCCCGCCCTGGTATCGCACCTGGCGAAGTGGCGCAAGCTGATACCGGCGCTGGCGCTGATCTTCGCTATGGTGGATACCCCGGACACCAGCGGCGTGATCCATGAGCGCGAACTGATCCGGGCGCTGGCATGGGCGGACTACCTGCGCACCCATGCCGAGCGGCTGTATGCGGCGGCGCTGGTGCCCGAGACCAACGGGGCGCATGCGCTGCTGGTGAAGATCAAAGGCGGCAAGCTGTGCGACGGCGACGGGGTGCTATGGGAGTCATTCACGCCCCGGCTGGTGGCCGTCAAAAGCTGGGCAGGTTTGAATTCGGTGGACAGCGTGCGCAAGGCGGCGGAACTGCTGGCCGATTACGGATGGCTGGCACGCGAGACTGCCCCCACGGGATCGGCGGGCGGCAGGCCCAGCGAGCGCTACCTGATCCACCCGGCGCTGCTGGCAGGGGGGAAAGCATGAGCACCTGGCTTGCACGGCTGAAAAACCAAAATCCCCCAGGAACAGGGGCTACAAAACCTACGAAACCCACCCAAGACACCCATGCAGGGGGTTTTGTAGGTTTCGTAGCCTACCCCCAGGGGCATATTCAAAAAATCGACGGGGCTGTGGCGAACCCAGAAACCCCGGCGGCGAATTCGCCCACCACCGACCCCGACCGCTGGGCATGGCCGCACAGCAGCGCCATGAATGGGCAGGAACTCGACACCTTGATGGCGCGGCAAGACTTTTTCTGCCAGCGTGGCGAATCGGCCCAGGATGCCGAGCGCCTGGCCGACAGGCTAGTGATCCGGGATCGCAGCGACGACGACCGGCACATCTGTCTGGAGTGCAGACACCTGCGCAGCTCTGGCTTCTACCGCTGCGGTAATGCGCGGGCGGCTGGCTTGCATGCTGATCTGGCCCGCGACCTGGTGCTGACCTTGCAGCGCTGCCACGGGTATGAGGATGCGCGTTTGCCGATAGGCGTGATCGTTGATGCCGCACCACCGGGCCCCACACCCGAACCACCACCAGCACTATCCGGCCCGACGTGGCAGGAGCTAGATCGCGCCTACCTGGCACACCACATCCAATGCACCACCTGCCAATGCGCAAGCCGGGGTTACGGACAGCGCTGCACTACGGGCTCTGAACTTTGGACGGCGTACAGCAGCATGAATTCAGAGTTGAAGGGATAGACCATGGCAACTACCAAGAACACCAATGGCAAAGACAAGGTCAAGGACAAGGCCCAGCCTGATCCGAATGCCTTGCGGGTTGAAGTGCAGCCCGGCGACAACAAGTCGGAAAAGTTGGCCGCCCTGGCAACCGACGGCGCACTCACGGTAATAACGCTGCAAGCCTATGCAGGCGGTGGCAAAGAGCTGGGAGTGACGGAGCTACTGGCCGCGATGCGCAAGGCCGGGGACGAAACCGTAGCGGGAGATATGGGCCGGTTTGAGCGCGTACTGACCCACCAGTTTCTGACCCTGGATGCGCTGTTCAACAACCTGGCGCAACGCTCAGGACGGCAGGATTCATTCAAGGGCATCGAGACGTTGATGCGGCTTGCACTCAAGGCACAGTCCCAGGCACGCGCTACGGCTGAGACACTGGCACTTATCAAAAACCCCATGCCGTACATCAAGCAGGCCAACATCGCCCACGGGCCGCAACAGGTGAACAACGACAGTTTTTCGGAGCAGTACGCGCACCCGCGTGCGCACGCGAGGATTTCAGAATCATCGCCAAACAAACTATTGGAGCATCAGCATGGCAACACCTTGGACATTGGAGCGCAGGCAGCGGCAAGCAGAGCTGATCAGAAGCTGGAAACCGTGGAAGCAAAGCACCGGCCCACGAACAACCGAGGGTAAGGCGAAGGCATCACGCAACGCCTGGCAGGGCGGGCACCGGGCGCAACTGCGGGAGCTGACCAAGGCGCTGAATGCCGAGCTGGCGGAAATGCGCAGGATCAACTGTATGGCGCGGGGCTGAGGGGATCAAAGAATCGAGAAAATGCAGCAGAGAGTAGAAAATATGCAACGCAGGATGGGCAGGCTTGGAGGGCGCGGATTGGTCTCAAAAATGTGGGTATCCAGACCGACACCGGGGAACAGATCGGGGAACAAACTGAAAAGCATCATTGCGAACTTCTTTGTAAATCAGTCACTTGCGATATTCATTCAGTAGACGCCAGCGTTTGGGGTTTTTTCTTGGGCGATCTGGCTTGGTGTTTACCCTGTATATACAGGTATGGTGCGGCTGCCATGATGTTGACCCGTGGGCATGCTGTTCCCCGGCCGGGTGGGCAGGTACTTTCTTCACACAGGAGCAGATGATGACTCGATCGGTTGCGAAATTGGCGTCGCTGGCAGCGGCGGTGGGATGTTGGGTGGGGCTGGCCACTGCGGTGCAGGCGCAGGAGGTCAAGATCGTGCTGGGCATGTCCGGCTGGACGGGTTTTGCGCCGCTGACGATGGCCGACAAGGCCGGTATTTTCAAGAAGAACGGGCTGGATGTGGACATCAAGATGATTCCGCAAAAGGACCGGCATCTGGCCCTGGCCTCCAAGTCCATCCAGTGCGCGGCCACCACGGTGGAGACCCACGTCGCCTGGAACGCCAACGGCGTGCCCATCGTGCAGATCTTCCAGATGGATAAGTCCTACGGTGCCGATGGCATGGCCGTGCGCGCCAATATCAACAGCTTCAGCGACCTCAAGGGCAAGACCGTCAGCGTCGATGCTCCCGGCACTGCGCCGTACTTCGGTCTGGCGTGGATGCTCAGCAAGAACGGCTTGAGCCTCAAGGATGTGAAGACCACCACGCTGTCGCCCCAGGCTGCAGCGCAGGCTTTTGTGGCTGGGCAGAACGACGCGGCCATGACGTATGAGCCCTACCTGTCCACCGTGCGTGACAACCCGGCAGCCGGCAAGATCCTGGCGACGACGCTGGACTACCCCATGGTGATGGACACCGTCGGCTGCGACCCCGGCTGGCTCACGGCCAACCCCAAGGCCGCCCACGCGCTGACCACTTCGTACTTCCAGGCGCTGGACAGGATCAAGGCCGACCCGGGCAAGTCCCATGAAATCATGGGTGCGGCGGTTAAACAGACGGGCGAGCAGTTTGCCAAGTCGTCGTCGTTCCTGCGCTGGCAGGACAAGGCGGCCAACCAGAAGTTCTTTGCGGGCGAACTGCAGGCGTTCATGAAAGACGCCACCGCCATCTTGCTGGAGGCGGGCATCATCCGCAAGGCACCCGATGATCTGAACGCCACGTTCGACGCCAGCTTCATCAAGTAAGTCGCCAGCCCCAAAAGCCCTCCATGTCTGCAGACCCGCCCCTGCCTGCAACCGAGCTGAAAGCGCCTGTGCGCCGCCGTTCCATGGCCCCGCTGGAGCCTGTGAGCGGCCGCGCCCGCTGGATGCTGGGGCTGGGCTTTTTCATTGTGTTTGTGGCGGTGTGGGCGTTCTTCACGCTGGGCGGTTTGGTGTCGCCCACCTTCCTTGCCAGCCCGGTCACCATGGTCAAGGAGGGCTGGCTGCTGTTGACCGAGTACGGCTTCATCAAGGACATCGGCATGACGGTGTGGCGCGTGGTGGGCGGGTTCTTGCTGGCTGCCGTCATTGCCGTGCCGCTGGGCATTGCGATGGGCGCATACAAGGGCATCGAAGCCTTTTTCGAGCCCTTCATCTCGTTTTGCCGCTACCTGCCAGCCTCGGCCTTTATCCCGCTGCTCATTTTGTGGGCGGGCATTGGCGAGGCGCAAAAGATCCTGGTCATCTTCATCGGCTCGGTGTTCCAGATCACCCTGATGGTGGCCGTCACGGTGGGCAGCGCGCGGCGCGACCTGGTCGAAGCCGCCTACACGCTGGGTGCGGGGCATCGGGGCATCGTGACCCGCGTGCTCATTCCCGGCGCGGCCCCTGACATTGCCGAAACCCTGCGCCTGGTGCTTGGCTGGGCCTGGACCTATGTGATCGTGGCCGAGCTCATCGGTTCGTCCAGCGGCATTGGCCACATGATCACCGACAGCCAGTCGCTGCTCAATACCGGGCAGATCATCTTCGGCATCATCATCATCGGCCTCATCGGGCTGGTGTCTGACTTCGCCTTCAAGGCGCTCAACCGCTGGCTGTTTGGCTGGAGCTTCGTGCGATGAGCAGCGTATCCATCCATGCCGTCTCGCGTACTTTCGAAGGACGCAAGGGGCAGCGCACGCAAGCGCTTTTGCCCATTGACTTCGAGGTGCGCGACAACGATTTCGTGACCATCCTCGGCCCATCGGGCTGCGGTAAGTCCACGCTGCTGCGTATCGTGGCGGGGCTGGATCACGCCACCAGCGGCCGGGTGCTGCTTGACGGCGTGCCGGTGGAAGGCCCGGGTGCCGACCGCGGCATGGTGTTCCAGAGCTACACGCTTTTTCCCTGGCTCACCGTTGAACAGAACATTCGGTTTGGCCTGCGCGAGCGCGGCATGCCGCAAGCGCAGCAACACGAGCGTGCCGCGTACTTCATTGCCAAGGTGGGCTTGCGCGGCTTTGAACAGCATTTTCCAAAGCAGTTGTCAGGTGGTATGCAGCAGCGCACTGCCATTGCGCGCGCGCTGGCCAACGACCCCAAGATCCTGCTGATGGACGAGCCGTTTGGCGCGCTGGACAACCAGACCCGCGTGCTCATGCAAGAGCTGCTGCTGGGCATCTGGGAGGCCGAGCGCAAGACGGTGCTGTTTGTGACGCACGACATCGACGAGGCCATCTTCATGGCCAACCGCGTGGCGGTGTTCAGCGCACGGCCCGGCCGCATCAAGACCGAGCTGGCGGTGGATTTGCCGCACCCGCGGCACTACACCATCAAGACCAGCCCCGCGTTCATGGACCTCAAGGCCCGCCTGACGGAAGAGATCCGCGCCGAGTTCATGGCGGCGGGCCTGCACTGATCGGGTTTTACCGGTTCACACCATGAGCGCCCGTTTGTCCCGCCGCACCGCAGCCACTGCGCCCCGCCGCGCCTCGCGTGCCAAGGCAGTGGCCGCCGTGGCTGCGCCGGGGCCGGCCATGGCGCTGTACGAGCAGGTCAAGGACCACATCGCCCGCAAGATCCAGGAAGGCATCTGGCGCGCGGGTGACCGCCTGCCGTCTGAGAGCGAACTGGTCACGCAGTTCGGCATCTCCCGCATGACGGTCAACCGTGCGCTGCGTGAGCTGGTGGAGCAGGGTCGCATCGTGCGTGTGGCGGGGGTGGGCAGCTTTGTGGCCGAGGTCAAGCCCCAGTCCACGCTGGTGCAGATTGCCAACCTGGCCAGTGAGATCCGCCAGCGCGGGCACGACTACCGCTGCGATGTGTTGGCGGTGGAGCGCATATCCGCCTCGTTGGAGGTGGCCGCTGCGCTGGACCTGCGCACGGGCGAATCGGTGTTTCACTCGCTGTGCATCCACCGCGAGGACGGTGTGCCCGTGCAGTTGGAAGACCGCTTTGTGAACCCCCGCAAGGTCCCGCGATTCGGCGCGCAGGACTTCACCCAGATGCAGCCCTCCGAATACCTGGTGCGCAATGTTCCGTTCGACCAGATTGAGCATGTCGTCGATGCCGTGATGCCATCGCCCGAGCAGGCCGCGCTCCTGGAGATGCCTGCGAGCGAGCCCTGCCTGCTGCTCACCCGCCGCACCTGGTCGCGCGGCGTGCCCATCACGGTGGTGCGTTGCCTGCACCCCGCCACCCGGGACCGCTTGGGCAGCCGATTCCGGGCCGATGGCAACCCTGCAGCAGGGTAGATGTTGTTGCCGCAAGCCCGAACTTCTCGCTGGCAGCTACTTGTATAGACAGGATCAACCATGACACACAACGCTGCACCCCTGACCCTGCACCCCGGCCGCGTGACCCTGGCCGAGCTGCGGCGCATTCACACGGGCCCGGTGCCGTTGGCGCTGGACGCCGCAGCCCGCGCGGGGATGCTGCCGTCGCAGGCCACGGTGCAGCGCATCGTCGATGAGGACGAGGTGGTCTACGGCATCAACACCGGTTTTGGCAAGCTGGCCAGCACCAAGATCGCGCACGAGCGGCTGGCCGAGCTGCAGCGCAACCTGGTGCTGTCGCACAGCGTGGGCACCGGCGATGCGCTGCCGGATGAGGTCGTGCGGCTCATCCTGGCCACCAAGGCCATCAGCCTGGCGCGCGGGCATTCGGGCATCCGCCCCGAAATCGTGGATGCCTTGCTGGCCCTGGCCAATGCCAATGTGTTGCCCGTGATTCCGTCCAAGGGCTCGGTCGGTGCGTCGGGCGACCTTGCGCCGCTGGCGCATCTGGCCTGTGTGTTGATTGGCGAAGGGCAGGCCAGGGTGAACGGAGCCATCGTGCCGGGTGCCCAGGCCATGCGCGCCATCGGCATCGAGCCGTTTGTGCTGAGGCCCAAGGAAGGGCTGGCGCTGCTCAACGGCACGCAAGTGTCGACCTCGCTCGCGCTGGCGGGGCTTTTCGGGGCAGAAAACGTGTTTGCTGCCGCGCTGGTGGCGGGCTGCCTGTCGCTTGAAGCCATCAAGGGATCGGTCAAGCCGTTTGACGCGCGCATCCACGAGGCGCGAGGCCAGGCCGGGCAGATCGCCGTGGCGGCCGCTGTGCGCGCACTGCTGGACGGCAGCGCCATCGACCCTTCGCACCCCCACTGCGGGCGCGTGCAGGACCCGTACTCCATCCGCTGCGTGCCGCAGGTGATGGGTGCCTGCCTCGATAACCTGCTCCACGCTGCGCGCGTGCTGGTAATTGAGGCGAATGCGGCGTCGGACAACCCGCTGGTGTTCGCTGCACTGGATGGCCCCTCGGGCGCGGGCGACGTGATCTCTGGCGGCAACTTCCATGCCGAGCCTGTGGCCTTTGTGGCCGACATCATTGCGCTGGCTGTGGCCGAGATCGGTGCGATGTCCGAGCGCCGCCTGTCGCTGCTGCTGGACCCGGGCCTCTCGGGGCTGCCGGCCTTTCTGATCCGCGACAGCGGGGTCAACTCGGGCTTCATGATTGCCCAGGTCACCGCCGCCGCGCTCGCCGCCGAAAACCAGTGCCTGGCCAACCCCAGCAGCGTGACCAGCCTGCCCACATCGGCCAACCAGGAAGACCATGTCTCCATGGCCACCTACGGTGCGCGCCGCCTGGGCGACATGGTGCGCAATGCGGCGGTGATCGTCGGCATCGAGGCCATGGCGGCTGCGCAGGGCATGGAGTTCGACCGGAGCTTGAAATCGTCGCCGCTGATCGAGGCGCAGTTCGCAGACATCCGAAAGCGCGTGGCCTACCTGGACCAAGACCGCTACCTCGCCCCCGATATCGAAGCCATGCGCGGATGGGCCCAGCAGTCTGCATGGCCTGCGGCGCTTGCCCGATGCCTGCCAAGCTTCGTCTGATACCCATGCGCTCGTGCATCCCTCAAACGTTCGGGCCGAGCCTGTCGAAGCCAGTGCGCTCTCTGCACAGAGCCCTTCGACAAGCCCAGGGTGAACGGGGTAGCTGACCCGCACGGCCTCCATGCCAACCTCAAACCAACTGATTTCCACACACCATCCAGAGCCCGCCATGAACGCCAACGACGCCATCCTTCCCACCGCCTCCACCGACCCCCGGCACGACGCCACGCGCGTGGTCCGCGCTCCCCGTGGCAGCCAGCTCAGCTGCAAGAGCTGGCTCACCGAAGCCGCCTACCGCATGATCCAGAACAACCTGGACCCCGAAGTGGCCGAGCGCCCGCAAGATCTGGTGGTGTACGGCGGCATTGGCCGTGCTGCGCGCAACTGGGAATGTTTTGACCAGATCCTCGCTTCGCTCAAAGATCTGAACGATGACGAAACCCTGCTCATCCAGTCCGGCAAGCCCGTGGGCGTGTTCAAGACCCACGCCAACGCGCCCCGCGTGCTGCTTGCCAACAGCAATCTGGTGCCCAAGTGGGCGAACTGGGAGCACTTTGGCGAGCTGGACCGCAAGGGCCTGTTCATGTATGGCCAGATGACGGCGGGCAGTTGGATCTACATCGGCACGCAGGGCATTGTGCAGGGCACGTACGAGACCTTTGCCGAGGCGGGCCGCAAGCACTACGGCGGTTCGTTTGAAGGGCGCTGGATTTTGACCGCCGGGCTGGGCGGCATGGGTGGCGCGCAGCCGCTGGCGGCCACGTTTGCGGGCGCGGTGTCGCTCACGATTGAATGCCAGCAAAGCAGCATCGACTTTCGTCTGCGCACGCGCTATGTGGACAAGCAGGCGCGCGACATGGACCATGCGCTGGCGCTCATCGAGCAGCACACCAGCGCCCAAGAGGCCGTGTCGATTGCCCTGCTGGGCAACGCCGCCGAGATCCTGCCCGAGCTGGTGCGCCGCGCCCGGGCTGGTGGCTTAAAGCCCGACCTGGTCACCGACCAGACCTCGGCCCACGACCTCGTCAACGGCTACCTGCCCGCAGGCTGGACGGTGGCGCAGTGGCGTGCCGCGCAGCATGATGTGTCGCAACACGAGGCGCTCAAGAAGGCCGCTGCGCGGTCGTGCGCCGTGCATGTGCAGGCCATGCTGGACTTCCAGCACATTGGCATCCCGGTGGTGGACTATGGCAACAACATCCGCCAGGTGGCCTTGGATGAAGGCGTGAAGAACGCGTTTGACTTCCCCGGTTTTGTGCCCGCCTACATTCGCCCGCTGTTTTGCGAGGGCAAGGGCCCGTTCCGCTGGGTGGCGCTGTCGGGCGACCCGCAGGACATCCGCAAGACCGACGCCAAGATCAAAGAACTGTTCCCCGAGAACACGCATGTGCACCGCTGGCTCGACATGGCGGGCCAGCGCATCGCCTTTCAGGGCCTGCCCGCGCGCATTTGCTGGCTGGGCCTGGGCGAGCGCCACATTGCGGGCCTGGCCTTCAATGCGATGGTGAAAAGCGGCGAACTCAAGGCCCCCATCGTGATCGGCCGTGACCACCTGGACACCGGCAGCGTGGCCAGTCCCAACCG
>JBKCTS010000098.1:0-1429 GCA_046318695.1 Acidovorax sp. | reverse complement strand
GCCTCACCCGCGAATGCCATCAGGGCCAGCAGGACGAACACCCTGCACCGACAGGCCGAATGTAAGACTGCAAACCCTTCAGACCTTCATGTCGCCGAATCTTGCTCTTCTGGAGACGTCCATGTAAGAGCTTCCCTAGCGCAAAACTCGGGATAATCCGCCGCATGACTTTCCTGGCCATCGATGTGGGCAACACGCGCCTTAAATGGGCGCTGTACGACGCGCCCCGTCCTGGCGCGTTGCTGCTGGCCCACGGCGCGGAGTTTCTGGACCACATCGAGAAGCTGGCCGAAGGCAGCTGGGCGCAGTTCGCGCAGCCGCCGGATCGCATGCTGGGCTGCGCGGTGGCGGGCGATGCCATCAAGCGCCGGGTTGAGGAACAGATGGAGATCTGGGACGTGGCACCTTCGTGGGTGGTGTCGTCTGCCGCCGAGGCCGGCCTGACCAACGGCTATGACCACCCGGCGCGCCTGGGCTCGGACCGCTGGGTGGCCATGATCGGTGCGCGCCACCATGTGCTTGCCCGCGGACCGGCGCGGCCGCTCGTGGTGGTGATGGTGGGCACAGCCGTCACGGTGGAGTGCATCGACGCCCAGGGCCGTTTTCTGGGCGGCCTCATCCTGCCGGGCCACGGCATCATGCTGCGCGCGCTCGAGTCTGGCACCGCGGGCCTGCATGTCCCCACCGGCGAGGTGCGCATCTTCCCCACCAACACCAGTGACGCCCTCACCAGCGGGGGCACCTACGCCATCGCCGGCGCCGTGGAGCGCATGGTGCAGCACATGATCCAGCACTGCGGCCAAGAGCCCGTGTGCCTGATGACGGGCGGTGCCGGCTGGAAGATGGCCCCCAGCATGACGCGCCCCTTCGAGCTGCTGGACAACCTGATTTTTGACGGTCTGCTGGAGATTGCTTCGCGGCGCTTTGCGGGCTGAGGGCTGTGGCTGTGGAGGCCCGACAAACGGGGGCTTTCGCGGGCAGGGACCGCACTGACCAAGGGCCCTGCAAGGCTTCGACAAGCTCAGCCCGAACGGGTGTTGGGTTTTCACAGGTCTGCTCCGCGCCCCGTCGCTTTGTAGCGGTTGCTGCAACGGGCGCGGGGCCGATCAAGTGCCCCGCGAGGCTTCGACAGGCTCAGCCCGAACGGGTGTTGGGGTTTCCCAGGGATGCTGTGCACCCCGCCGCTTTGTCGCGATTGCTGCAACCGGCGCGGGGGCGATCAGGTGCTCCGCAAGGCTTCGACAGGCTCAGTCCGAACGGCTGGGGCTTACCGCTCGCAGAGCCGCTTTGACCTGCCCCCTTCCGCCCTGCCATTCAAAAGTAGGAAGTCCGGGTTGAAGGTTACTCGATCTCTTTGAGCTCAAAGGATTGAGCAGCATCGCCAGCGCGCTGGCGATGCTGCTCGGCGAACTGAGCCGGGGGTATTCGC
>JBKCTS010000097.1:0-1562 GCA_046318695.1 Acidovorax sp. | reverse complement strand
AGCCAACTGCAGGCGCGCAATGAAGTGCTGGCCCAGGCCTTGCAGACGCAAAGCGCGCGCTACGGCCTGGTGGGCCGTTCGTCGGCGCTGCTGCAGGCGCTGGGCGAGCTTGAGCGGGTATCCCGTACGCAGGCCACGGTGCTGCTGCTGGGCCAGTCGGGCACAGGCAAGGAGCTGTTTGCCCGCGCGCTGCACCTGGCCAGCGACCGGCACGATCACCCCTTCATCAAGGTCAACTGCGCGGCCATACCGGAGTCGCTGTTCGAGTCCGAGCTGTTCGGCCACGACAAGGGCGCGTTCACCGGCGCGGCCGCCTCGCGGGCGGGCTGGTTTGAGCAGGCCGACAGCGGCACCCTGTTTCTGGACGAGATCGGCGAGCTGCCGCTGGCCTTGCAGGCCAAGCTGCTGCGCACGCTGCAAGAGGGCACCCTGGTGCGGCTGGGCGGCCGGCGCGAGGTGAAGGTCAACGTGCGCCTGGTGGCCGCCACGCACCGCGACCTGGCACACGAAGTGCAGGCCGGGCGCTTCCGGCAGGAGTTGTACTACCGCCTGAACGTCATCCCGATCCGGCTGCCCTCGCTGGCCGAGCGGCGCGAGGACATCCGCGCGCTGGCGCTGCACCTTGTCAGCCGCGCCAACCAGGCCCACCAGCGCAACGTGTACCTGACCGCCGAAGCGCTGGCCCGGCTTGAGGATCACCCCTGGCCGGGCAACATCCGCGAGCTGGGAAACGTGATCGAGCGGCTGGTACTGTTGTCCGATGACCCGCAGGTCACGCCCGCCCGGCTGGAGCGTTTTCTGCCCGCAGCGTCAGACTCGGCGCAAGCCTTGCGCCCCCCGGCCGAGGCTGCAGCGCCCCAGCCAGAGCACGCGCCAGGGCCTGCAACCGCAGCCCCGCTGGTGCGCGAATACGCACCCGCCCACTCACACAGCGCGCAGACCCTGCAGGCGGCGCTGCAGGCACACCAGGGTAACCAGTCGCGGGCCGCACGGGCGCTGGGGATGACGCTGCGCCAGTTCAGCTACCGGCTGCGCAAGGCTGGCCTGCGATAGCCGCCCGCCCCCCGGCTGGACCGACATTGTGTTGACACTTTGTTAACACAATGTCCCTCGCCGCCGTGCCGGCAAAAAAACCGCGCACATCCAACGCATCAAAGTGCTATTATTTCAATAGCACAAAAGCCAATACAGAAGAGCGTAACCTGTGTTTTTTATCACATAAAAGGCGCTTCGATGGCCGCTGGCATGGGCATTGCAAGACATCAGGCAGGAGCCAGCCGGCTCCCTGACCCCCTGCCACTGCGCGTTTTCCAGGACCTCGCCATGACCACTCTTGCACTCGAGCCCACGGGCCCCGTCACCACCATCACCACACACCTGCGCCCCATAGACCGCGACGGCCTGATGGCCTTTGCCGACAAGGGCCGCGCCAACCCAGCCAGCCGGGGGACCAACAAGGTCCGCACGGTCATGGAGGGCCAGTACCGCTCGCTCAGCTATGTGGGCAACCACGCCCCCGTGGTGGTGGACGAGCCCCTGCACCTGTTCGGGCAAGACACCGC
>JBKCTS010000096.1:0-2511 GCA_046318695.1 Acidovorax sp. | reverse complement strand
CTGATGTCCATGGTGCGCACCGACATGGGGGGGCGACCGGCAATATGGAGTTCTGCCTGTACCCGTAACACGCGTCTGGGCTGTACGCGACGTTCGGCTCCGGATGGTTTGGGTGGGGGAGTACTCATGATGGTCTGATGGTCGTCTCGACCTGCCTGCATCAGGGTGGTCGATTTATGGTTTAGCCCCTCCTGGGCCGTACCGCATTATTAGGGCGGAACGATCTGCATACATCCTCGCGCGTTTCCAAGTAAGGTCCGCCCAGCAAGTCTACACAATATGGCACCGCTGCAAAGATACCGGGAACGCCTGCCGGATTGGCTTGAGTGGCCGGTAGTCCGGAAAGAGTCTGCCCAATCGCCTTGGGCTGCCCCGGAAGGTTGATGATCAGGCTCTGGCCTCGCACCACCGCAACCTGGCGCGACAGGATGGCGGTGGGCACAAACTGCAAACTGATCTGGCGCATTTGCTCGCCAAAACCGGGCATCTCCTTGTGGGCCACGGCCAGCGTGGCTTCCGGCGTCACGTCGCGCAGGGCGGGGCCTGTGCCGCCGGTGGTCAGCACCAGGCTGCAGCCGGCATCCACCAGTTCGATCAGCGTGGCGCTGATCCGATCCTGCTCGTCGGGGATGAGGCGGGGCTCGAAGGTGATGGGGTTGTACAAGGCGCGGGTGAGCCAGTCCTGCAGCGCAGGCAGGCCCTTGTCTTCGTACACGCCGGTACTGGCGCGGTCGCTCACCGAGACGATACCGATGCGCACCAGGTCAAAGCCAGATGCGGCCTCCTGCCTGTCAGTCATTGGCTTCATCCTCCAAATCGCCGCTGCCGCCATCGGTCGCCACGGGGCCGCCCAGGTGCTCCCGCACCAACTGGAACAATTCGCGGTAGGCGCGGCCCTTGCGCGGTGCCAGGCCCTGAGAGACCTGCACGTTGGCCTGCTTGCCCTCGGGCTGCGCGTCTTTGCGGGCCTGGCGGATCAGCGCGCGAAGCTGCTGGCTGTCGGTGTCGGGGTGTTGCGCCATCCACAGCGCCAGGGCTTCATCGTCGGCAATCAGCCGGTCGCGCCAGTGCTCGGCCAGGTGCAACTGCATCTTTTCGGTGGCCGAGCCCTTGTGCTGCTCCTGCAGGGCCTGTCGGGCCGCCTGCACCAGCTCAGGATCGAGCTTGCGCATGATCTTGCCCACGTACTGCATTTGCCGGCGCTTGCCCTCAAAGTTGGTGATGCGCTTGGCTTCGGCCAGGGCGTCCACCAGCTTGTCGGGCAGCCCGACGGCGTTGAACAGGTCGGCGCGCAGCGTCAGCAGTTCTTTGCCCAACTCCTGCAGCTCGTCGCTTTCGCGCTTGAGATCGCCTCGGCTCGCTTCGGCTGTGCCTTTGAGTTCGGCCTTGAGCTGGATATCCAGCTCGCTGCCTTCGGCAACGAACTGGCCGCGCACAAAGTAGCCTTTTTTGGGTTTGCGTGACATGGGGTGGGGACAAAGGGAAGCGGGCGCAGAGTGCTACGCAGTGGCAAGTATCATAGCCTCCGATATGAACAAACCCACTACTGGCGCCGTGCGCGCCACCGGCGCCCAGGCTGCCGGGCCAGGCCGCGCCACCCTGTCCGATGCTCCGCAGCAGGGCTTTAGCTACAGCCGCGCTTTTTTTGAAGAACTGGTAGGCCGCGCCCTGGCGCACGCCAAAAAGCTGGGCGCCACCGACGCTGGCGCCGAGGCCTCCGAGGGCTGCGGTCTGTCGGTCAGCGTGCGCAAGGGCGAGCTTGAAACCGTAGAGCGCAACCGCGACAAGTCGCTGAGCGTCACGGTGTATATCGGCCAGCGCCTTGGCAACGCCAGCACGTCTGATTTTTCGACCCGCGCCATCGAGCAGACGGTGCAGGCGGCCTATGACATTGCCCGCTTCACGGCCGAAGATCCCATGGCGGGCCTGCCCGACGCCGACAACATTGCTGCGCCCGAGACGCACCGCGACCTTGAGCTCTTTCACCCATGGGCCATCGACAGCGAAGGCGCAGCGCGCCTTGCGATGGAATGCGAGGCCGCAGCGCTCAATACGCACCGCCGCATCACCAACAGCGAAGGCGCGGGCGTGTCCGCGCAGCAGAGCCACTTTTTCAGCGCCCACACGCGGGGGTTCCGTGGCGGCTATGCCAGCTCGCGCCACAGTTTTTCGGTGTCGCCGATCGCATCGCTGCCTGGCACAAACGCTGAAATGCAGCGCGACTATTGGTACAGCTCCATGCGCAACGCCGATGAGCTGGCCTCGCCACAGGAGGTGGGCCGCTATGCCGCCCAGCGCGCACTGAGCCGTCTGGGCAGCCGCAAGATTGCCACCACGCAGTGCCCGGTGTTGTTCGAATCCACATTGGCCGCAGGCCTGCTGGGCAGCTTCGTGCAGGCCGTCAGTGGCGGCTCGCTGTACCGCAAGAGCAGCTTCCTGCTCGACTCGTTGGGCAAGATGGTTCTGCCCAAGCACATCGACATCCTGGAAGACCCGTTCATACTGCGCGGC
>JBKCTS010000095.1:0-16284 GCA_046318695.1 Acidovorax sp. | reverse complement strand
CTTGCAGGCACGAGCCTGCCGCGTCGTCGCGCCTTGCCTGGCGCCCCAAAAGCAGCGCTGGCAAATGCATCCAACTGCCGCTTTTAGGTTTAACGGCGGCGCAGGATCGGCATGGCGCCCAATGCAAACACCGAGTTGGGCACGCCAACCTTGGCCATCAATGGACGGGGCTTGGGGGCGAGCTTGCGCACGACGGGCACGGGCTCTGGATCATCCACCGTCACGCCTTTGGCGCGCTGCTGCGCGACAAGATCCTGCAACGTTACGGATTGCAGGTATTCCATCACCCGCACGTTGAAGGCGGACCACAACTCGCCCGTCATCGACTTCGCCCGCTCCGCCTGCCCCGGGTTGGCTCGGGCCACGGCATCGTCGGAGAGGGTTTCAACGGCAAGGATGATGTCCGCGACGGAGATATCGCGCGGATGACGCGCCAGCGTGTAGCCGCCTCCGGGCCCCCGGGTGCTCTCCACCAGGCCCGCTCGACGCAGTGCGCTGAACAATTGCTCCAGGTACGACAAAGAGGTACCCAGCCTGACGCTGATGGTCGATAGCGCAATGGGCCGCAACTGCTGACGCACCGCCAGATCCGTGATCGCCGACACCGCCAGTTGACCTCGTGTGGTAATTCGCATCGTTGCTACTCCTTGTAAAGTGAATGAACCCCACCAATACGGATGGGTTCAGGCACCAAATTTAGGGCATTGAATACTTCGCGTAAATTCGATAATTTGATATAAATACATCGTATTTTTCGAAGCTTACGCAGCAACATTGCCTTGAACTTCAAACATCTTCGCTACTTTTGGACGGTCGCTAAAGCTGGCGGAGTGGTTCGCGCGGGTGAACAACTGCACACCACCCCCCAGACGCTCTCGGGGCAGATCCGGCTTCTTGAAGAATGGCTTGGCCACGACCTGTTTCGCAAACGCGGCCGCGGGCTGGAGCTGACCAGCGAAGGACGCGTTGCGCTCGGTTACGCAGAGCAAATATTCGCCCTGGGTGACGAGTTGGAGCAGTCCGTCAAGCTCGCGCGCAACCAGGCTCGACCGTTGGAGTTTCGCGTCGGGGTGGCCGACTCGGTCGCCAAATCGGTGGCGTACCACCTGCTGGAACCAGCGCTGGGCCTCGATCTGGGCCGCCCGGTCCACATGCTCTGTCACGAGGGAAAGTTTCCCGAGCTGATGGCCCAGCTGAGCCTGAACCGGCTCGACCTCGTGTTGGCAGACGAACCCGTGTCCAAGAAGATCGGGGTCAAGGCGTTCAATCACCAGCTGGGGGTCAGCGGCATGAGCTTTCTGTGCTCTGCCGCGCTGCGCGCGCAGCTCAAGGGCGACTTCCCCGACTGCCTGCAAGGAGCGCCGATGCTCATTCAGGGCCCCATGTCTTCGGTGCGCCAACAGCTCTACCACTGGTTCAACATGCACCTGGTGCGGCCCAGAGTGGTGGGCGAGTTCGATGACAGCGCGCTGATGAATGCCTTCGGCCGGGAAGGCCGTGGAGTGTTCACCTCACCCACCGTCTTGGATGCGGAAACCACTTCGCAGTACGGCGTGGAAGTCATTGGCCGATCCACCGAATTGGTCGAGGAGTTTTTTGCCATCTCCGTCGAACGACGGATCACCCATCCATGTGTGGCGGCCATCACCCGGACTGCCAAGGCTGACCTTTTTGGTAAACCGACTTAGTGGAGACTAAATTCCCTCCGGTGCTGCAGCGCCACTTGCATCAAGCGCCCCCATTGAGTTTCCCCCTCGGTGTGCTGGCGTCATACCCCCCTGGGAGACATTGAGCGTGTGGGTGTGCAAATCCAGCACGCAGGAGATACCACCGTCTTCGTCGCGCCGGTATCCACCCGCCAGGTTCCAGGCCACGTTGGGTAACGAGAGGGCGATGCAATCCCGCACGAGCATGGCCTTGGTTCGCATCTGACCGCCGAGGGGATCTTGGATGTGTGGATCTGCGCCGGCCTGATAGATCACCACATCACACCCCGCGAGATCGTCCACTGCGCTGTGCAACCAGTCCGACCAATCACGGTCGGCCGCAACCTGACCACAGGGGAAATGGCGGCCAAAGGTGTGGTGCCGGATGCCGTGGCCCTGGACTCTTCGCAGGATGTTGTCGGTGCCGTCACCGTAGTGGGCATCGCAGTCGAGGATGCCAACCTTGGCACCTTGGGCAACGGCCACAATGGCAGCCACCATCAGCCCGTTGAAGGTGCAAAAGCCGCCACCGCCGTCGTAGGCCGCATGGTGGAACCCGCTGGTGGGAGAGCAGGCATGGCCACCGTGCTCAAGGACGTAGTTGACCGCAGCCACCATGGAGCCGGTGGTGTAGGGAAGCGACGCGGCCACCGCCTCAGAGTAGTTGCCAAAGCCGTTGGGAGCCCGCAGGTCGAGCACGGCATCCACATACGCAGGGTCGTGGGCAAGATACAGGTCTGCCCGCCGTGCAGGCTCGAAGCTGTGGATTTGCTCGGGCTTGATGCGGCCCGACTTGAGCCAGTGTTCGACACACAGGCGGGGCTTGCTGGCAGATGGGGAGAAGCTATCGCTATTGTCAGCCGACATCTCGAAGCGGTAGAAAACAGGGATGGGTGTCATGCGTCGCCTTGATGGAGCAGCTTTGGTTTTGGGGCTTTTTTGTAGAGCTCGCGCTCACACCATGCGCGGGTGCGCGTTCGAGTCAGTTCAGGCCTCGGTCACCAGAGCCCACTCATCGGTCTTGACCGGTGGGGCTGGGCGGATGGGACGCAAGGCGTCATCTGGAATCGGCCCTTCTTTGGCGAAGCGGTACTCTCCGCGCGCATGGAAGTACCAGACCATCTCATCACTGCACTCGCACCACCACGCCAAGCGGGTGCCGTAGTTCCATTCGGGGGTGTTCTCGTAGCGGCGCACCACCCGAACGATTCGTCCGAGGTTTTCAGGCAACTCCGTGCTGATGCTGATGGCAAGGTCTCCAGGTTGGCAGTTCATCGGTGGACTCCTTTGGTTGGCAGAAAAAAGGGATGGGGCTTGGGCTGCTGTGGCTAAGTCGTCAGCGATCCGGGGCCTCGCCGAGCAGCACCAAAAACGCGTCGGGCACATACACCTTCGACGCGTTGGAGTCGATGGCCTGAGGCACGCCGTCAGAGTCGACACAAACCCACAGCGGATCCCCTTGCGGCTGCGCATGCCACATCAAACCCCAGGGGGTCTCCCGCAGCGTTTGTTGCAGCCGGACCAAGCGGCCGACGTTGGCTTCGCATCCCGCCTCTTCATGGATCACCAAGGCCAGCGCTCCGGGCTTGCCGTTCAGTTGCAAAGGCTCTCGGTGCTCTGCCCGGTCGCAAGCATGCGTGGACGGCGTGCGCTCGGCGCCGTCTGCCGGACCGTCAATTTGCGAGGCGAGAAGTGCCCGACACAGCACCGCTTCGAGCTCGGCCAATTCCTCCCATGACAGCGTCAGGCTCAAAGCCACCCGCTCTTCCTGCGGGTTGCGCGCACCGTCCCATCGGGTTGTGATACGCAAATTGCATTGGCCCGCAAGCAGCGGCAGCGGTCGCACCTCGGCCGTGTAGTGGAAATTGCCGGCCGTCAAAAACGGCTGAGCGACAGTGAAGTTTTGAACTTGGGTGGTATCGGTCATAGAGTGCTCCTTGAATGAAAAATGCAAGACGCAGCGCCGAGCGAGTGCGCCTGGCGCAGGCCGGGTTGGGGTACGGGGCATCCCGTCCGATAAGGTCGCGGTCGGTAATGACCCTTTGAGGCAGGCTGCCGTAAAGCCACCGCAGCCTTGCTAGGGCAGAGTCACCAAGACCCCGCACGAGCGGCTCTCAGCAATAACCGAGCGCCTTGCGGCGCTCCTGGATGGCTTGGCTCAGGCTCTTGCGAGTCTTTTGCCGGGTGGCGGTCGTGGGTTTGGGGCACTGGACTGGCGACTGGTTGGCAGCCACCCCGTGAGGCGCCCTTCCCGCCTCCAGCCAGACGAATCCTTGTCCTCGGCTGAAGACACCCACCTGCACCTGACCACCGTTGACCGCGATAGCCTGGGCTTTGAAACCCTTTGGCAGCTTGAGGGCTGCCAGTTGTTGCAGGAGTTTTTGCTCCTGCTCCTTGCGTCGGCGGTGCGCGATGAGTTCCCGCTGCGCCTTGTGGACCAGGTTTTCACGACGCTGGCGATCCAGCGAGGTATCGTTGAGAATCCTCTGCACCTTGCGCGCGATGGCACGCTCTACCGGGTCCTCGGACAGGGATTCGACAAAAGGGGTGTTCGACATGGATAGCTCCTTGGTTTGGTCGTCTGAACACACCGCGACGGCGACGGGAAGGCGATGCTCCCGCCCACCGCCTGCTGTGGTGATCTGCATGTCGGTACACCCCGCTGAGGACGTACAAGCGCACAGACGCACCACCGCGGTCGCGGTGAAAACAATTCAGTTCTGTGAGACCGTCAGCGATGCATTCGCTGAAGGAGCCGGCTGTGTTGAGTCATGGGCTATCTCTCCGAGTCAAAGTCGTTTCCGAAAATGGCTTCCGGTTGTCCGGAGAGCCGCTCTTTAGCCAGCATTTGTGAGTCGCCCCGGCAATCTGTCGATCAAATCCGGCGACGGTCCTGGCCCGAGGGCCACAACCAAATTTCCAAACAAAAAAACCCGCCTTGACTGTCTTGCGGACGGCTCGCTTTGCGAGGGGCCCAGCAAACGCCAAAACGGGATTGGTCGCTTTAGCAGTATTTGTAAAGCGCTCTGCAATTTGACAGGAAAGCAGCGCTGAGGTGAAGGATTATATACGCGCCACCCACCATGTCAAGCCCCTCCTATGAATATTTTGCCCAGGAAGGGGGTTTAACGGCTCTTTGGCAGCAAATTTTCAAAGATCAGGGCTTTTTTGGCCGCCCTGCTCCTCAAATCCGCTTACGCCCGTTTGACGGGCCACGCGGGTCAGCACGGCGCTCCGGGTCATGCCAAATGCATCGATCCATGAATGCCGTCAACCCGTCGGGCACGGCTGCAGATGCTGGTCCGGCACGACTTCTTTGGCGGAGCCGACCGGCCTGCATCCGTTGAGTGCTGAACATCATGCCCTTGTGAGGCGGGTGTCTCGTCGCCTGCCCAATGGTCATCAGCGCAGAGGTTTGAAAAGGGTGACGACACAAGCCCCGCCCCCAACGGCGACACAAAACAAAAAGGCCCACCGAAGTGGGCCCAGAAGACAAGCCAAGTGCTTGATTTTGTTGGTTGCGCGAGAAGGATTTGAACCTCCGACCTTTGGGTTATGAGCCCAACGAGCTACCAGACTGCTCCATCGCGCGACTTAGATTATACCCTGTTATTCAGCCGCAGCCGAATTAGTTTCGGTTTCTGCTGCACGATCCACCAATTCCACCAGTGCCATGGGCGCATTGTCGCCAACGCGGAAGCCCATTTTCAGGATGCGGGTGTAGCCACCAGGACGGGCCTTGAAACGGGGGCCAAGATCGTTGAAGAGCTTGGTCACGCTGTCACGGTCGCGCAGGCGGTTGAAGGCCAGGCGCCGGTTGGCAACCGAATCGTCTTTGGCCAGAGTGATCATGGGCTCGATCACGCGGCGCAGTTCCTTTGCTTTGGGAACCGTGGTCTTGATGGCCTCATGCTCGATGAGCGAGTTCATCATGTTTTGCAGCATCGCAAGACGGTGCGAGCTGGTGCGGTTGAGTTTACGAAGGCCGTGTCCGTGGCGCATGGTGCTTTCTTTCTACTGTCAATTTAATTAAATCAGGCAGCCGTATCAGGTACTGCCCGAGGCACTGTTCCCGCTTGGGGTAACTCAAAATTTTTTGTTTACCGCTTGTCGAGCCCGGCTGGCGGCCAGTTCTCGAGCTTCATGCCGAGAGTCAGGCCACGCGATGCGAGCACTTCCTTGATCTCGTTGAGCGACTTACGACCCAGGTTAGGCGTCTTGAGCAACTCGTTTTCGGTGCGCTGGATCAGGTCACCGATGTAGTAGATGTTCTCGGCCTTCAGGCAGTTCGCGGAACGCACGGTCAGCTCAAGCTCGTCCACAGGGCGCAGCAGAATCGGATCGAACGTCGCGTTGCCGCGCGGGCCGGCCGGCGCGTCGAACGCCGCCAGTTCACCACCTTCGAGCTGAGCAAATACGGCCAGTTGCTCCACCAGGATCTTCGCCGAGGCGCGCACAGCGTCTTCCGCCGTGATGGCACCATTGGTTTCGATTTCAACAACCAGCTTGTCCAGATCGGTACGCTGCTCAACCCGGGCGCTTTCCACCGTGTAGCTCACGCGCTTGACAGGGGAGAACGATGCGTCCAGCACAATGCGGCCGATCGACTTCGTCGGCTCGTCGCCAAAGCGGCGAAGGTTGCCCGGCACGTAGCCACGGCCCTTTTCGACCTTGATCTGCATGTCCAGCTTGCCGCCGGCAGACAGGTTGGCAATCACGTGATCCGGATTGACGATTTCAACGTCGTGCGGGGTCTGGATGTCACGGGCAGTGACCAGACCTTCCCCATCCTTGCGCAGGCTCAGGGTGACTTCGTCGCGGTTGTGAAGCTTGAACACCACACCCTTGAGGTTCAACAAAATATCGACTACGTCTTCCTGAACGCCATCGATCGAAGAGTATTCATGCAGAACGCCTGCAATCGTGACTTCCGTCGCTGCGTAACCCACCATGGACGAAAGCAGAACACGCCGGATGGCATTGCCCAGCGTGTGACCGTAACCACGCTCGAACGGTTCCAGCGCAACCTTGGCGCGATTGTGGCCAAGCTGCTCGACATTGATCGCCTTGGGCTTCAGCAAATTGGTTTGCATTCAGACTTCCTCTCAATACCCCCAGCTCGTTACACCGGTAAGGCTGGTGAAGCACCTGCACCGCGATGCCTCGCGGTGCAGGGACGGTTTTCTCGAAATACGTTTGTCGGTTAGCGCGAGTACAACTCAACGATCAGCGATTCGTTGATGTCTGCGCCAAACTCGTCGCGGTCAGGCACCTTCTTGAAAATGCCTTCGGCCTTGTCGGCGTTCACTTCCACCCATGCGGGCATACCGACCTGGGCGGCCAGTTGCAGGGCTTCGACCACACGGTTTTGCTTCTTGGACTTTTCACGAACAGCCACCACATCGCCAGCCTTCACAAGGTACGACGCGATGTTGACGGACTTGCCATTGACGGTGATCGCCTTGTGCGACACGAGCTGACGGGCTTCTGCGCGCGTGGAGCCAAAGCCCATGCGGTACACCACATTGTCCAGACGCGATTCCAGCAGGAACAGCAGGTTGGCACCGGTGTTGCCCTTCTTGCCATCAGCCGCCTCAAAGTAACGGCGGAACTGCTTTTCGAGCACGCCATACATGCGCTTGACCTTCTGCTTTTCACGCAGTTGCAGGCCGTAGTCGGACGTACGGGCACCCGAAGTGCGGCCATGCTGGCCTGGCTTGGAGTCGAACTTGGACTTGTCTGCAATGGAGCGTCGTGCGCTCTTGAGAAACAGGTCGGTGCCTTCACGGCGGGATAGTTTGGCCTTGGGGCCGAGGTAACGTGCCACTTGAGCTTCCTTTGTGTCATCTGCCGCAAACCATTGCGGGAGCCGTCTGAGGCGCTTGCGCGTGCACAGACGGCGGTGGGCTTACAGAAAATTAGATGCGACGGCGCTTTTGAGGGCGGCAGCCGTTGTGGGGCACTGGCGTCACGTCCGAGATCGACGTGATGCGAATGCCCAGCGCGCCCAGAGCGCGCACCGAGGACTCACGACCTGGACCGGGACCCTTGATCTCCACGTCCAGATTCTTGATGCCTTGGTCGATGGCAGCGCGGCCAGCCACTTCAGATGCCACCTGGGCAGCAAAGGGCGTGGATTTGCGCGAGCCCTTGAAGCCCTGGCCACCCGACGACGCCCACGACAGGGCGTTGCCCTGGCGATCGGTGATCGTGATGATGGTGTTGTTGAACGAAGCATGCACGTGGGCAATGCCGTCCGAAACGTTCTTGCGGACCTTCTTGCGAACGCGCTGTGCTGCGTTATTGGCAGGAGTCTTAGCCATGTTGATCTTTCAATCTCGTTATTTCTTCAGTGCCGCTGCACCCTTGCGCGGGCCCTTGCGGGTGCGTGCATTGGTACGCGTACGCTGACCACGCAATGGCAGACCGCGACGGTGGCGGAACCCACGGTAGCAACCGATGTCCATCAAGCGCTTGATGTTCATCGTGGTCTCACGGCGCAGGTCACCTTCAATGGTGAACTTCTCGATTTGCTCGCGAATTTTTTCCAGGTCGCTGTCGGTCAGATCCTTGATCTTCTTGCTGTAAGCGATACCTGTTGCTTCGCAAATCTTGCGAGCGCGGGTGCGACCGATGCCAAAAATGGCGGTCAGACCAATTTCCGCATGCTTGTGCGGCGGAATGTTAATGCCAGCGATACGTGCCATATGCGTCCTCTAATACTTTCCAATCAACCTTGGCGCTGCTTGTGACGCAGGTCCGTGCAGATCACGCGCACCACACCCTTGCGGCGGATGATCTTGCAGTTGCGGCAGATTTTTTTGACCGAAGCCGAAACTCTCATTGCATTCTCCTAAAACTTTTCCATCCGTCCCGGCTGTTTTGCTCGGAACACAATCTGTACCTGCGAAGCCGTAGGGCGCCGAATCAATCGCTCTCCCACAGGCGGGGCTGACCCGTTTTCACGGCCCAGCTGCGCTTTGCATCAGCCGCCCGCATTGCCCTTGAAGCTCGCTTTCTTGAGCAGTGATTCGTACTGCTGCGACATCATGTAGTTCTGAACCTGGGCCATGAAGTCCATGGTCACCACCACAATGATCAACAGCGATGTTCCACCGAAGTAAAACGGTACGTTGTACTTCAGGATCAGAAACTCCGGCAACAAGCACACGAAGGTGATGTACACCGCACCGGCCAGCGTCAGTCGAACCAGAATCTTGTCGATGTAGCGTGCCGTCTGCTCACCAGGTCGGATCCCGGGGATGAATGCGCCACTTTTCTTCAAGTTATCTGCCGTCTCGCGGCTGTTGAAAACCAAAGCCGTGTAGAAGAAACAAAAGAAGATGATCGCAGCCGCATAGAACATCACATAGATCGGCTGGCCCGGGGTCAGGGCACCCGAGATGTCCTTGAGCCAACGCATCGAGTCACCCGAGCTGAACCAGTTCACCACCGTTGCGGGCAGCAGGATGATCGACGAAGCGAAGATCGGCGGAATAACCCCGGCCATGTTCAGCTTCAGGGGCAGATGCGACGATTGACCGCCGTACACCTTGTTGCCAACCTGCCGCCGCGCATAGTTCACCAAGATCTTGCGCTGTCCACGCTCCACATACACCACAAAGTAGGTGACCAGGCCCACCACCAAAACGATGAAGATGGCTGCCAGGATGCTCATAGCCCCCGTACGCACCAGTTCCAGCAATCCACCGATCGAACTGGGCAGGCCAGCAGCGATACCCGCAAAGATCAGGATCGAGATGCCATTGCCAAGACCACGCTCAGTAATCTGCTCACCCAGCCACATCAGGAACATGGTGCCAGCCGTCAGGCTCACCACCGCAGTCAGGCGGAAACCAAAACCAGGGCTGAGAACCAGGCCCGCAGAGCTCTCCAGGGCCACGGCGATGCCCAGCGACTGGAAGATTGCCAGCCCCAGCGTGCCGTAGCGCGTGTACTGCGTGATCTTCCTGCGACCGGCCTCGCCTTCTTTCTTCAACTGCTCGAACGTGGGCACCACGTAGGTCATCAGCTGCATGATGATCGACGCCGAGATGTACGGCATGATCCCCAGAGCGAAGACCGTGAAGCGCGAAAGCGCTCCACCCGAGAACATGTTGAACAGGTTCAGAATCCCGCCTTGCTGGCCACTGAACAACTGTTGCAGCTGGGCTGGATCGATACCAGGAACCGGGATGTGCGCCCCGATGCGATAAACGACCAGCGCAAGCAGCAGAAAAACCAGCCGACGACGCAGGTCGCCGAACTTGCCGGTTTTTGCAATTTGAGCCGCGCTAGTAGCCACAGATTTGTTCCTTCAGGACCACACTCAGGCGACGCTGCCGCCGGCGGCTTCGATCGCTGCCTTGGCACCTGCAGTAGCCGCCACGCCAGACAGCTTGACTGCCTTGGTGAGGGATCCGCTCTTGATGACCTTGACCACCTTGGCCAGCTCACCAACCAAACCAGCCTGCTTGAGCGCGAGCACGTCCACTTCGGCCAGACCGAGCTGTTCCAGTGCTGCGAGCGTCACTTCGGCGTTGAACTTGAGCAGGTGCGACTTGAACCCGCGCTTGGGCAAGCGGCGTTGCAGGGGCATTTGGCCGCCTTCGAAGCCTACCTTGTGGTAGCCACCGGCGCGCGACTTTTGACCCTTGTGACCACGGCCAGCGGTCTTGCCCAGGCCGGAGCCGATACCGCGGCCTACACGGCGCTTGGCATGCTTGGCACCGTCTGCGGGCTTGATGCTATTGAGTTCCATGATCGATCTCTCAGAGGACTTTGACCAGATAGCTGATCTTGTTAATCATGCCGCGCACTGCGGGCGAGTCCTGCAGCTCGCTCACGCTGTTGAGCTTGCGCAGACCCAGACCGCGAACGGTGGCGCGGTGCGATTCCTTGGTGCCAATCGGGCTGCGCACCAGTTGAATCTTGACGGTTTGTTGCGTTGTCATATTCAGGCTCCGGTTCAGGCGAAGATGTCTTCGACCGTCTTGCCGCGCTTGGCCGCAACGCTCGATGGCGTGGTCGAATTGACCAGGGCGTCGAACGTGGCACGAACCATGTTGTAGGGATTGGACGAACCATGGCTCTTGGCCACGATGTCGGTCACGCCCAGAACTTCGAAGACGGCGCGCATGGGACCGCCCGCGATGATGCCGGTACCCTTGGGAGCGGGAGCCATCATCACGACAGCAGCACCGTGGTGGCCCGTCACGTTATGGAAAATGGTGCCGTTCTTGAGCGATACCTTGACCATGTTGCGGCGGGCTTCTTCCATCGCCTTTTGCACGGCAGCAGGCACTTCCTTGGACTTGCCCTTGCCCATGCCGACGCGGCCATCACCATCGCCAACCACCGTCAGTGCGGCGAAGCCGAGAATACGGCCGCCCTTCACGACTTTGGTCACGCGGTTCACCGCGATCATTTTTTCGCGCAGACCGTCGTCTTGGCCTTCGCTCTGCACTTTGGGTTGAAATTTAGCCATTTTGTATTCCGCTCCGCTTAGAACTGCAGGCCGGCTTCACGGGCTGCGTCGGCCAGTGCCTTGACGCGACCGTGATACGCGAAACCTGCGCGATCAAATGCAACCTTGTCGATACCGGCAGCCTTGGCCTTTTCGGCAATGCGCTTGCCGATGATCTGGGCTGCAGCGGCATTGCCACCCTTGCCCGAACCGCCCAACGACTTGCGCACGTCGGCTTCTGCCGTGGACGCAGAGGCCAGAACCTTGCTGCCGTCGCCGGAGATGACACTGGCGTAGATATGGAGGTTCGTACGGTTCACCGTGAGACGCGCCACGCCTTGCTGGGCAATGCGGATGCGGGTCTGACGCGAACGACGAAGACGCTGCTCTTTCTTGGTCAACATGTTGCAGCTCCTTACTTCTTCTTGGTCTCTTTGATCGTGATCTTTTCGTCCGCATAACGGATGCCCTTGCCCTTGTAGGGCTCGGGTGGACGAACAGCACGGATCTCAGCGGCGATCTGGCCGACGCGCTGACGGTCAGCACCCTTGACCACCACTTCGGTGGGTGTGGGCGTCGCGACCGTGATGCCGACAGGCATTTCGATATTGACCGGGTGCGAATAGCCCACAGCCAGGTTCAGCTTGGAGCCAGAGGCCGCGGCCTTGTAACCCACGCCCACCAGGCTCAGCTTCTTTTCAAAGCCCTTGCTCACACCCACCACCATGTTGTTGACCAACTGGCGAATGGTGCCGCTCATGGCGTTTGCTTCGCGGGAATCATTGGCAGGCTCAAAGCTGAGCTTGCCTTCCTTGGTGGACACCTTCACCAGCGCGTTTTGCGCCAGCGACAGCGTGCCGCCAGAACCCTTGACGGAGATCTGGTCTTCTTTCACGGACACATCCACGCCTGCGGGGATGGTCACGGGCAATTTTCCTACTCGGGACATTTCAGTTTCTCCTCAATGCCGCGGGTTAGGCCACGTAGCACAGCACTTCGCCACCGACACCGGTAGCGCGCGCCTTGCGGTCGGTCATCACGCCCTTGGGCGTCGTGACAATTGCCACACCCAGACCGTTCATGACTTGCGGGATGGAATCACGGCCTTTGTAGACACGCAGACCAGGGCGGCTGACGCGCTCGATGCGCTCAATCACGGGGCGGCCTGCGTAGTACTTCAGGGCAATTTCGAGTTCGGACTTGCCAGCTTCCGTCTTGACCTGGAAGCCGTCGATGTAGCCTTCGTCCTTCAGCACCTGGGCAATGGCAACCTTCACTTTGGAAGAAGGCACCAGCACCGTGGCCTTGGAGACCATCTGTGCGTTACGGATGCGGGTCAGCAAGTCAGCGATGGGATCACTCATGCTCATGTTTAATCTCTCCTGCCTGCTTACCAGCTGGCTTTGGTGACACCGGGGATGTCGCCTGCAAAAGCCAGTTCGCGGATCTTGGCGCGAGCCAGACCGAATTGACGGAAGGTTCCACGGGGGCGACCGGTAATCTCGCAACGGTTGCGCTGGCGCGTGGGGTTGGCGTTGCGCGGGAGCTTTTGCAGGCCCAGACGGGCTGCATCGCGCTCTTCGTCGCTGCGCTTGGCATCGCCAGCAATGGCCTTGAGTTCCGCATACTTGGTTGCGTACTTGGCTGCCAGTTTTTCGCGCTTCAGTTCGCGCTGGATCAAAGCTACTTTAGCCATGCTTCGCCTCAGTTCTTGAACGGGAAACGGAAACCAGCCAGAAGCGCCTTGGCTTCTTCGTCGGTCTTGGCCGTTGTGGTGATGCTGATATTCAGGCCGCGCAGTGCGTCAACCTTGTCGTACTCGATCTCAGGGAAAATGATCTGTTCCTTGACACCGATGTTGTAGTTGCCGCGGCCATCGAAGGCCCGACCGGAGATACCACGGAAGTCACGCACGCGGGGCAGGGCCACGGTCACGAAACGGTCCAGGAACTCATACATCTGCACACCGCGCAGGGTGACCATGCAACCGATGGCCTGGCCTTCGCGGATCTTGAAACCGGCGATGGCCTTCTTGGCCTTGGTCACCACGGGCTTTTGACCAGCGATCTTGGTCAGGTCGGCCACGGCGTTGTCCATCACCTTTTTGTCCGAGACTGCCTCGCTCACACCCATGTTGAGAGTGATCTTGGTCAGACGGGGAACCTGCATTGGCGAGGTGTAGCCGAACTGCTTGGTGAGTTCGGGTGCGATCTTGTCGCGGAAAACTTCTTGAAGTCGTGCCATGTTTACCCCTTAGGCCGCCTTGATTTCAGCGCCGCTGGACTTGAACACGCGAACGCGCGTGCCGTCTGCCTGCACCTTGATGCCCACACGGTCAGCCTTGCCGGTCGCCGCATTGAAGATGGCCACGTTGGACTGGTGGATAGGCATGGCCTTTTCCACGATGCCACCCGTTGTGCCCTTCATGGGGTTCGGCTTGGCGTGCTTTTTGACCAGGTTGATGCCGTCGATGACGATGTAGGAGTCATCCTTGCGCAGCGAGACCGTGCCGCGCTTGCCCTTGTCACGGCCGGTCAGCACGATGACTTCGTCGCCCTTGCGAATCTTGTTCATGGCGCGTCCTTAGAGAACTTCAGGAGCCAGGGACACGATCTTCATGAACTTCTCGGTACGCAGTTCACGCGTCACGGGTCCGAAGATGCGGGTGCCGATGGGCTCCAGCTTTGCATTGAGCAACACTGCTGCGTTGCCGTCGAATTTGACGAGCGAGCCATCACCGCGGCGGATGCCCTTGGCGGTGCGAACGACCACTGCGCTGTAGACCTCGCCTTTTTTGACGCGGCCACGCGGGGCGGCTTCTTTGATGCTCACCTTGATGATGTCGCCAACGCTTGCATAGCGACGCTTTGAGCCACCCAGCACCTTGATGCAAAGGACGGACTTGGCGCCGGTATTGTCGGCAACCTCTAACCGAGATTCTGTCTGGATCATTTCAATATTCCCAACTTGCACCGAAAGACCAAGGCCCCAGAGGATTTCTCAAGGGCTGCAGGTCAGCCAGTCAGTCTTGGGCCCGTCGTCCGCGCTGCAAACCATTTGCAGCGCTTCCCGCTGGGCAGAAACTCCGCGCTCTAAACGCGAAGCCTTCTATTATTGCAAAACGGGTTGGCTCTGTCAACCAGCAATCAGATGGGCGGGTGCAGGTACTGTGGCGCCAGCGCCAGAAACTCTGGCAGCGCAGGGTCACTACCCCGTTCGTCGAGCAGGATGCCGGCCACCGCCGGGGCGAGTTCAATGGCCTTGCGGGCATCCAGAAACAGCAGCCGCGACCTGCGCGCGAGAACGTCTTCCACGGTGCAGGCGTACTCATGGCGCGCCGCAAAGCGCACCATGGCCTCGGTCAGGCCACCGCCCAGTTCCCTGTCGGCCCCTGCAAGGGCCTGCACATGCGGAGCATCGCTGCCGTAGGAGTGCATACCCGGCGCGTCGCTGATACGGTGCGTGGGGGCTGCCTCCTTGGGTGCGCCGACGAGGGATAGCGAATGGGTGATGCCTGCTTCTTTTTCGGGCAGCAGACCGCAAGCGAAGCATTTTTGCAACACATCTTCGGCCATGGCGCGGTAGGTGGTCCATTTTCCGCCCGTGACGGTGACCAGTCCGCTGCGGCTTGCCAGCACGGTGTGCTCCCGGCTCAGGCCCTTGGTGTCGTCGCCATCGTCGTCCTGCGGCTTGACCAGCGGGCGCAGTCCGACCCAGATGCTTCGGATGTCCTGCAGGCCCGGGGCCCGGGTGAGGTAGCGCGCGGATTCTTGCAGGATGAAGCGCACCTCCTCGGGAAACGCAAGCGGCTCGCGCACGACGTCGTGGCGCGGGCTGTCGGTGGTGCCCACAATGAGCTTGCCCAGCCATGGCACCACGAACAAAACGCGGCCGTCCGCCGTCTTGGGCACGATCAGGGCGTGGTCGGACGGGAGAAAATCCCGGTCCACCACGATGTGCACGCCCTGGCTGGGGGCCACCATGGCCTTCACCGGCCGGCCAATGGCCTGGCCGTCCATCTGGCGCAGACCATCGGCCCAGACGCCGGTGGCATTCACCACGGCGCGGGCGCGCACGGTGAATTCCTGGCCGTTCATCGCGTCGCGGCAGACAAAACCGGCGACCTTGCCCTTGTCATGCACCAGGGCGGTGGCAGGGCAATAGTTCACCACCAGGGCGCCCAGGCTGGCGGCCGTGCGGGCCAGGGCCAGCGCCAGTCGGGCGTCGTCGAACTGGCCGTCCCAGTACTTCACGCCGCCCTTGAGCCCGGCAGGCTGGAGCGTGGGAAGGCATTGGAGCGTGCTGTCTTTGCCCAAAAACTCGGTTGAACCCAGCCCAGCCTTGCCGGCCAGGGCGTCGTACATCTTGAGCCCCATGCCGTAGAACGGGGTTTCCCAGAACCGGTAGGACGGCATGACAAAGGGCAGCGGCTGCGCCAGGTGGGGCGCGTTGTGCAGCAGGGTGGCGCGCTCGTGCAGCGCCTCGCGCACCAGGGCGATGTTGCCCTGCGCCAGATAGCGCACGCCGCCATGCACAAGCTTGGTGGCGCGCGACGATGTGCCCTTGGCGAAATCATGGGAGTCCACCAGCACCACCGAAAAGCCACGCGCGGCCGCATCCACCGCCACCCCGAGGCCGGTAGCGCCGCCCCCAATCACCGCCAGGTCGTACTGAACCGGCTGCGCGAGACGGGCCAGCAGATCGGCCCGGCGCGTGGGAAGGGGGGCAGGCGTGGCAGTCGACATGGGCTGATCGTTGTTGCGGTTGCGTCTGAACGCCGCCTCTGAAGGACCGCGGTCTGCGTGCCCCGGCGCTGCATGCAGCGGGCGCGCACCGGCCTGTTGCCTCCAACAGGGCCGATCCTCAGAGGCCTGATCACGCTGTTTTTATGAGATGCTTTGCGATTCAAAAGGGCCAGGGTCCAAATGTAGCTGGGGCGCGGTTTTCGCCCCGCTCGCACTGGCAAAAATAGTGTGATGAGGCCCCCATCTTTCTTCTTATGACCTACCTGCTCGCACTCGACCAAGGCACTTCCAGCTCCCGCAGCATCGTGTTCGACGAACGCGGCCACATCGTGGCGCAGGCGCAGCTGGAGCTGCCGCAGATCTACCC
>JBKCTS010000094.1:0-1736 GCA_046318695.1 Acidovorax sp. | reverse complement strand
GCAGATGGTGCGGTCCAGTTGTGATGCCCCCAGCTTGTGGAAAAAGCGCCGGTCCATGCTTTCGCCCTGCACCATGCCCATGGTGCCGGCGTAGCTGTAGGGCAGGATGGCTTCGGGCGCGCGCTGTGCAATGGCTGCCAGGCGAGCGGCAATGTCGGCCAGAGCTTCGTCCCAGCCCACGGGCACAAACTGCGCGCTGCCCTTGGGGCCGTTGCGTTTGAGTGGGGTCAGGATGCGCTCGCGGTGGTAGGTGCGTTCGGTGTATTTGCTCACTTTGGCGCACAGCACGCCGCCGGTCTGTGGGTGGTCCGGATTGCCCTGCACGCGGGTGGCCACGCCATCTTCCACGGTGGTGATCAGGGCGCAGGTGTCGGGGCAGTCATGGGGGCATGCGCCGCGCACAGTGCTGCTGGCAAATTCTGGTTTGCTGGCTGCCAAAGTAGTCGTCATTTCTTGGGCCTGAAAGCTTTGCGTTGCGGTGCGTTGAGGTTTGGATGGTCAGGTGCGACGGGCGGGTTTGGACCTGACACCAAGGGGCAGACGAAGGGGCGCTGCCGATGCGATGCGTTTTAGCCTAAAAACGGCAGTTGGATGCATTTGCCAGCGCTGCTATTGGGGTGCCAGGCAAGGCGCGACGACGCGGCAGGCTCGTGCCTGCAAGGAGGAGGAACACGGCATGGCGCTCCAAAAGCGGTGCTGGCAAGTGCATAGCGCTGCCACCCCAAAGGTGATACTGCAAAGACAACCCAAGGTCCGAGTCCGTGCGGTGTGCGCCAAGATGACAAGCGGTCAACTGCCGTTTTTAGGTTAAGCCCAAGGCGTGCGTTGCGGCCAGCCCGTGCATGAAGGCCTCGCAGCGTGCAAGCTGGGCCAGGCTCACGTATTCATCGGGCTGGTGCGCTTGCTGGATGCTGCCCGGGCCGCACACCACGGTGGAAATGCCCGCGTTTTTGAACAGTCCGGCCTCGGTTCCAAAAGCCACCAGCGTGGTGCGCTGCTCGCCCGCCAGTGCTTGCGCCAGCCGGGTGACGGCATCGTCCTTGCTGCCCAGAAAGCTCGGTATCTCGCAGATCGTGGAAAAGTCAAAGCCCGCTGCAGGTGCCACGGCCTTCATGCGCGGCTCCAGCGACCGCGCATAGGCCACGATATCGGCCTGCATCTGCGCGGCGTTGGCCGTGGGCAGGTCGCGAAACTCGTAGCGGAACTCGGCCTCGCGCGGCACCACGTTGTCGGCGATGCCGCCGTGGAACTGGCCGACGCTGGTGGTCGAAAACGGCACATCAAAGCCCTCAAATCGCGGCTCGTTGTGCTCGAAATCCTCACCCATGTCGCGCAGGCGCGCCACCACGCGCGCCGCCATCTCAATGGCGTTGACCGACTGGGGCGTGAGCGATGAATGCGCCTCCTTGCCGCGCACGCAGCACCGGTAGCGGTACACGCCCTTGTGGGCAATGGCGGGGATCATGCTGGTGGGCTCGCCCACGATGCAGGCCAGGGGTTGGATGTGGGCCTCGCGCAGGTCGGCAATCAGCTCTTTCACGCCAAAGCAGCCCACCTCTTCGTCGTAGGTGAACGCAAAATGCACGGCAAACGGCGCATTGCTGTTCAGAAACTGCTGGGCCTGCGACACCGCAATGCCAATGAAGGCCTTCATGTCGGCGCTGCCGCGGCCATACAGGCTCGGGCCCTCGGGGCTGTCCTGCACGGTGCCGCTGAGGGGGTCCATGCTCCACGCC
>JBKCTS010000093.1:0-2579 GCA_046318695.1 Acidovorax sp. | reverse complement strand
TGCCCGCGTGGGCCACCGGCCTGCTTGACCGCTTCGAACTCACCTCGCTCAGCGACATTCAGGCGAAGTTCTCGTCGGTTGCCATCCAGGCCAGCCAGTTTGTGGCGGCGCAAGCGCTGAACATCGGGCAAAACACGCTGGAATTCATCGTCAGCTTCGGCATCATGCTGTACCTGCTGTTCTTCCTGCTGCGCGATGGGGCTGCGCTGGGCAGGCGCATCGCTCAGGTCACCCCATTGCAAGAAGAGCACAAGCGCGAACTTGTCAGCAAGTTCACCACGGTGATCCGTGCCACGGTCAAAGGAAACATCGTGGTGGCCGCAGCGCAGGGCGCCCTGGGAGGCTTGATCTTCTGGATCCTGGATATCCAGGGACCGGTTTTGTGGGGCGTGCTGATGGCCTTCCTGTCGCTGTTGCCTGCGGTCGGTGCAGGCATCATCTGGGTGCCCGTGGCCATTTACTTCCTGGCCACCGGGGCAATCGCGCAAGGCGTGGCGCTCACCGCCTACGGAATTCTGGTCATCGGACTGGTCGACAACATCTTGCGGCCCATCCTTGTGGGCAAGGACACCAAGATGCCTGACTATGTCGTGCTCATCTCCACGCTGGGTGGCATGGCGCTGTTTGGGCTTACCGGGTTTGTGATTGGTCCCGTCATCGCTGCATTATTCATGGCAAGTTGGGACCTGTTTGGGACAGATCGGGCGCGTGGCCCTTGAGCCCGCGAAATCACAGAGACCGTCGAGCGTGCAACGCCTCAAGGCGAGAAAGAAAACAAGGCCCTGTATCGCTACAGGGCCTCGCTGTGATTGGTAGGACGTACTGGATTCGAACCAGTGACCAACGGATTAAAAGTCCGCTGCTCTACCAACTGAGCTAACGTCCCAACACTGCACCCGGCTTGACCAGTCGCGTGCAAAGCCTTGGATTATAGCGTCAGTTTTGGGCGTGGAGCGCGTCGGCGGTGCTTGCCAGCCTGTCGAGCACCCAACCTGCCGCGCACTGGCCAAACGTGGCCGTAACCGCCACCACGGAGCCGTATCCATGGCAATTGAGGGATCCATCTCCATCGACGGCGCACGAAGGGTCTGGGCCTGCGACGGCTTCGCGGCTGAACACGCATTGCAAGCCGATCTTTTTTCCATCGCGTGGTGCGCCGTGGTGTTTGCGCAAGCGATAACGCAGCTGCGACAGCAGCGGATCGTGGGTCGTGCGCGCCAGGTCGTCCACATCGACCTTGTGCGCCAGCCGCTTACCGCCAGCAGCACCGACCGCGATGTGCAGGACCCCGGAGCGCCGAGCCCACAACGCCACTGCCAGCTTGGCTTTGATCTGATCGCAGGCATCAATGACCGCAGTCACCGGTTGGCCTTCGATGAGGGCCGGCCAGTTGTCGGGCTCGACGAAGTCCTCAACGCAGGTCACCCGGCAAGCGGGGTTGATCTTGTGGATGCGGTCGCGCATGGCAAGCACCTTCGCCTGCCCCACGGTTTCCGTCAACGCATGAATCTGGCGGTTGATGTTTGACTCGGCCACATGGTCCAGATCGATCAACGTGAGAGCCCCAACGCCGCTGCGCGCCAGGGCCTCTGCGGCCCAGGAGCCCACACCGCCGATACCGATCACAACCACATGGGCTGCCTTGATGCGCGCAGCACCCGTTCGCCCGTACAACCGGTCAAGCCCGCCAAAGCGCCGGTTGTGGTCCCCTTGCTCGGGCAGGCCGGATTCTTCCTGGACTGGCGACTGCTGAGACCCGACAGACCGTTGAAGAGAAGGCTTCACTTGAGACGCAACAAACGCTCCTTGGCTGCCAGAGCGGCTTCGGACTGGGGGTACAAACGAACAAGGTCTTCCAGGGTCTTGCGGGCCGCGCGCGTGTCCTTGAGCTCAATTTGGCAGTTGGCGATCGACAGGGCTGCTTCAGGCGCGCGTGCATGTGCAGGGGCATCCGACAGCATGCGTTGGAAGTTGCCGATGGCTTCCTTGTACTCACGGGTAGCGTACTGCGAGTTTCCAAGCCAAAACCGTGCGGATGGAACAAAGCCACTGCGGGGGTACTGTCGAATGAACCCTGCGAATGCAGTGGTGGCGTCCGCAAACTTACCCGAACGGAAGACGGCAAGGGCTGCCTCGTAATCGCGCTTTTCAGCCGGATCGGCCTGGAATTCAAGCCCATCGAGGCTGACCTTGACCGGCTCGAACTGCCTGAGACGTTCATCCACGCCCTGGGCGATGTCTTTTTGACGCCGCTGCAACTCGCTGACATCGCGCTGCAGTTGTTCGTTTTGTCCCCGCAGCTTGGCATCTTCGACACGGAGAGCTTCGATCTGCGTTTGCAGATCCAGCAGGCTGCGGCGCAGCTGAGAATTCTCTTCCGTGAGCCGGCGCACCTCGTCAGCCGTTCGCTGCCCGGACACCTGCAGCGCATCGACCCGCTGGCGCATCTCGAGAATGGCGCGTCGTGCGTCACCGTCCTCAAAGAGGGCCGCGTTGGCCGGCAGCATGACCACCCGGGCACAGGCAAGGGCCGCCACGGCCTTCCGGCTCAACCCTGGGCACTTCACGCGGGACATCAG
>JBKCTS010000092.1:0-10169 GCA_046318695.1 Acidovorax sp. | reverse complement strand
CGTTTTGCCGACGATGGATCGGCCATGTACGACCAGGATGGCCTGCTCGCCGTGGCGCCCGATGCGGCGGGCCGCGAGCGGGTGGTGGCCGCCGGCCCCTGGCAGGCCCTTGCTTCGCAACATGCAGGCCTGCCCGTCACGCACCTGCCGGGCCGCATCATTGCGCCGGGTTTTGTGGACATGCACATCCACTTTCCCCAGACGGACGTGATCGGCTCGCCCGCCCAAGGGCTGCTGCCCTGGCTGGAGCACTACACCTTTCCGCACGAAGCGCGGTTTGCCGATCCTGCCTATGGCCAGGAGGTGGCGGATTTCTTCATTGCCGAGCTGCTGCGCAACGGCGTGACCACGGCGCTCACGTTCGCGACCTCGCACCCCGCATCGGTGGATGCACTGTTCGGCGCGGCGCAGCGCCACGGCATGCGCATGATCACCGGCAAGGTGCTGCAGGACCGCCACTCGCCCGATGGCGTGCGCGACCAGACCCAGCAAAGCCTGGTCGATACGGAATCGCTCATCCGGCGCTGGCACGGCGTGGACCGCCTGGGCTATGCCATCACGCCGCGCTTTGCACCCGCCAGCACGCCTGAGCAGTTGCGCGGCGCTGGCGAGCTGGCGGCGCGCTATCCGGATGTGTGGATCCAGTCGCATGTGGCCGAGAACCGCGACGAGATTCGCTGGGCGCGCGAGCTGTTCCCGGCATCGCGCAGCTACCTGGCGGTTTATGACGACTTCGGCCTGATGCGCGAGCGCGCGGTGTACGCGCACTGCATCCATTTCGATGATGACGATCGCGCCCTGATGCGTGACACCGGAGCGGTGGCGGCTGTCAGCCCCACCAGCAACCTCTTTCTGGGCAGTGGCTTCTTTGACTACGCGGGCGCCGACCGTGTGGGTTTTGGCTACGGGCTGGCCAGCGACGTGGGCGGTGGCACCAGCTTCAGCCCGTTTCACACCATGCTGGCGGCCTACTATGTGGCTCGAGAAGGCCAGACCAAGCCGGGGCTGAGCCTGTCGCCCGGGCACCTGTGGTGGCAGCACACCGCCGGCGCGGCGCGCGCGCTGGGGCTGGAGGGCGTAGTGGGCAACCTGCAGCCGGAGTGTGAAGCCGACTTCGTCGTGCTGGATCCTCAGGCCACGCCTTTGCTGGCTAGGCGCACCTCGCAGGTGTCCAGCCTCGACGAGCTGCTCTTTGCCTTCATCGTCCTGGGCGACGACCGGGCTGTCCTGCGCACGGTCATCGCCGGCAACGCTCAACCGTAGCTCAGGCTGCGGGCTTTGCCCCAGAACACCCGGTACATGAAGACCGTGTAACCAATGATCACTGGCAGCGTGATGGCGGTCCCGATGAAAATCACCGTCAGCGACTCGGTGGCCGCTGCGGCTTCCCACACGGTCAGCTGGCCGATCACGATGTCGGGCAGAATGCTGTAGGCCAGCCCGAAGAAGGCCAGCACGAACACCAGCACGGTGTTGGCAAACACCAGCCAGCCGTAGCCGGCCGCGACAATGGCCGGGCGTGTGCTCACCCACCAGATCGCCAGCAGGGCCGAGGCACACACCAGCGGCACTGGCAGCAGGGCAAACACCTGGGGAACGCCGAACCACTTCTCAACCACCGCCTCATGGACCAGTGGCGTGGCCGCCGAGATCACCGCCAGCCCCGCCGCCATCGGCCACAGGGCACGCCGTGCCCAGCCCACGGCCCGGGTCTGCAGCTCGCCCTCGGTCTTCATGATCAGCCAGCCCGCCCCCAGCAGGGCATAGGCGGCTGGCAGGGTCACTGCCACGCCAAGGCTGAAGGCCCAGCCCAGCAGACCATGGTCAAGACCGGTGATGTAACTGCCCAGCATCCAGCCCTGGGCGCCGGCCGCCGTGGCCGAGCCGGCGAAGAAGGTGCGGTTCCAGAACGGCTTGTAGGGCAGAGGCGCCTTGACACGGAAGTCGAAGGCCACGCCGCGCAGGATCAGGCCGATCAGCATGATGGCCACCGGGAGGTACAGCGCCTGCAGCACGATGCCGTGCGCCTTCGGAAAGGCGACCAGCAGCACACCTACACCCAGCACCAGCCAGGTCTCGTTCGCATCCCAGAACGGGCCGATACTGCTGATCATTGTGTCTTTCTGGTCGTCATGACCCAGCGGCAGTAGCAGGCCAACGCCCAGGTCGTAGCCATCGAGGATCACATAGGCCAGCAGCGACAGGCCCATGACGGCCATGAAGACCAGGGGCAGGAGTTCGGACCAGGCGGGCATGTTCAGGCTCCTGCCTTGCCCAGCTGGGCGCCCGCGGCTGGCACGCCGGCATGCTTGACCGGGTTCTCGGCCATGTATTTCAGGACCCCGATATAGGTCACCAGCAGCAGCCCATAGACGACTAGGTAGGCGGTCAGGGTCAGCGCCACCCAGGGCGATGCGATCTGCGTGGCGGTGTCGGCCGTGCGCAGCAGGCCGTAGACCACGAAGGGCTGGCGGCCGATCTCGGTCACGTACCAGCCCGCCAGCGTGGCCACCCAGCCTGAGAACGCCATGCCCGAGAGCACCCACAGCAGCGGGCGGGGCAGGGTGGTATCGACGTTGCGGCGTTGCGGCCACAGCTTCCAGGCGGCGAACACTGCCAACAGCAGCATCAGGGTGCCTACGCCGACCATGATCCGGAAGGCATAGAACACGGGCGCCACTGGCGGGTGTTCACCCTCGAATTCGTTGATGCCCTTGATTTCCCCGTCCCATTCGTGGGTCAGGACAAGGCTGGCCAGTTTGGGAATTTTGATCGCGAAATGGGTGGTGCGCTCCGCCTTGTCAGGGATGCCAATCAGGGTGAGCGGGACGCCGCGCTCGGTCTCCCAGATGCCCTCCATGGCCGCGATCTTGGCGGGCTGGTGCTCCAGCGTGTTCAGGCCGTGCAAGTCGCCAACGAAGATCTGAACCGGCGCAATCAGGGCGGCGGCGAACACCGCCGAGCGCATCGCCTTGTGGGTGCCTCGCGTCGCGCTGCCCTTGATCAGTTGCCAGGCGCACAGACCGGCGATCAGGAACGAGGCGGTCAGTCCCGAGGCCAGCAGCTTGTGCGACAGCCGGTAAGGAAAGGACGGGTTGAACACGATCGCCATCCAGTCGGTCGGCATGAACTCGCCGTTGACGATCTCGAATCCGGCCGGTGTCTGCATCCACGAGTTCAGACTGAGGATCCAGAACGCGGACATGGTGGTGCCCAGGGCGACCAGCGCGGTGGCCACCAGGTGCACGCGTTCGCTCACGCGGCCGCGGCCGAACAGCATGATGCCCAGGAAACTGGCCTCCAGGAAGAAGGCGGTCAGCACCTCGTAGCCCAGCAGCGGCCCGGCGATGTTGCCGGTTCTTTCCATGAAACCGGGCCAGTTGGTGCCGAACTGGAAGCTCATGACGATGCCCGAGACCACGCCCAGAGCAAAGGTCAGGGCGAACACCTTGGTCCAGAAGTAATACGCATCTTCCCACGCTGTGTTGCGCGTCTGAACGAAGCGGATGCGGAAAAACAGCAGGAACCAGCACAGCGCGATGGTGATGGTCGGAAACAGGATATGGAAGCTAATGTTCGCAGCGAACTGGATGCGCGATAGCAGCAGGGTGTCGAGTTCCATGGTCAGTGTCCTTCGTGCCTTCTTCAGTCGTGGGTGCCGTCGGCCGGGCGTTGGGCCGATTTGCGGGTTCGGCTGCGCCCGGTCAGTGCGTCTCGCATCTCCAGCACCTTGGTAACCTTGGAGCCCAGGTCCATCAGTTGCAGGGCGGTTTCAGGCTGCAATTTCTGCACATCATCGAACCAGGACATCAGCCGCTCGATTAGGTCGTGCATTTCGCGCATGCGAGTCTGAGCGTGCCGTTCGGCCTCGTTGTCCGGGGTCACCAGCAGGGCGCTGCGCAGCATGGACAGCGTCGGCTCGATCTCGCGACGGCGGCGCTCGGTAGCCAGCACCCGAAAAATCTCCCACACATCCTCGGGCGCCTCGAAGTATTCGCGGCGGTCGCCGGGGTGGTGGCGTAGGCGCACCAGCCGCCAGGCCTGCAGTTCCTTGAGACCCATGGACACGTTGGAGCGCGAGAAGCCCAACGCATCACCGATCTCGTCGGCGTTGAGGGCGCGCTGCGAGACGAACAGCAGGGCATAGATCTGGCCCACCGTCCGGTTGATGCCCCAGCGGCTGCCCATCTCGCCGAAGTGGTTGATGAACTCGCGGCTCAGGGAGGGGAGGGTAGTTGTGTCGGACATAGCCTGACTCCAGAATTTCTAGAATTTTCAGAAATTCCTGAAAACCATGAATGGCGTGCGGAAATAGCTGTCACCGGGCTGCCTACAATCTCCAACCATCCCCCTGGCCGGAGCACATCACGATGAGCATCAAGAGCGACAAATGGATTCGCCGCATGGCTGCCGAGCACGGCATGATCGAACCGTTCGAGCCCGGCCAGGTGCGTGAGGTCGAGGGCCGCAAGATCATCAGCTACGGCACCAGCAGCTACGGCTATGACATCCGCTGCGCGCCCGAATTCAAGGTGTTCACCAACATCCACAGCACGGTGGTGGACCCGAAAAATTTCGACGAAAAGAGCTTCGTGGATTTCCAGGGAGACAGCTGCATCATCCCGCCCAACAGCTTTGCGCTGGCCCGCACGATGGAGTACTTTCGCATCCCGCGCAACGTGCTGACCATCTGCCTGGGCAAGAGCACCTACGCCCGCTGCGGCATCATCGTGAACGTGACCCCATTCGAGCCCGAGTGGGAGGGCTATGTGACGCTGGAATTTTCAAACACCACCCCGCTGCCGGCCCGCATCTATGCGGGCGAAGGCTGCGCGCAGGTCTTGTTTTTCGAGAGCGACAAGGACGACGTGTGTGAGGTGAGCTACCGCGACCGCGGCGGCAAGTACCAGGGCCAGGTCGGCGTGACCCTGCCCAGGGCCTGACGCCCTCAGTTGATCATCAGGGCTGTCAGCGCCTTGGCGTCCGGCGCCGGGTCAAACCGCACGCGTTTCCAGGGTGGTCGGCTCACCGAGCCTGCATGGACTGGCCTGCGTGCGGTATGCGTGATACACGCTGTCAGAGCCTGTGGACGATCAAGCAGGGGCCCCCGCTAGACCATGAAGGGGCTCAGGCAAGCGCCAAATTCGCAAAAAATGGCGGTTTTGCTCGCTGGTGCGACAATAGCGGGCTAAATGACCTCTTCCTTTTCCAATTTATCGCTGGCTGAACGGCTGGCACGCGCCGTGGCCGAGATGGGCTACGAGTCCATGACGCCCATCCAGGCGCAGGCCATTCCGGTGGTGCTGACCGGCCAGGATGTGATGGGCGCTGCCCAGACGGGCACCGGCAAGACGGCGGCGTTCTCGTTGCCCCTGCTGCAGCGGTTGCTCAAGCACGAAAACAGCTCCACATCGCCTGCCCGCCATCCGGTGCGTGCCCTGGTGCTGCTGCCCACGCGTGAACTGGCCGACCAGGTCGCCCAGCAAATCGCGCTGTACGCCAAGCACACCAAGCTGCGCAGCACCGTGGTGTTTGGCGGCATGGACATGAAGCCCCAGACCATCGAGCTGAAAAAAGGCGTCGAGGTGCTGGTGGCCACGCCGGGCCGTCTGCTGGACCACATCGAGGCC
Source organism: Acidovorax sp. (assembly GCA_046318695.1). GTDB lineage: Bacteria > Pseudomonadota > Gammaproteobacteria > Burkholderiales > Burkholderiaceae_C > Acidovorax. Next base: position 4,539 of record JBKCTS010000092.1, on the reverse strand, counting down.
AAGAACGCCGTGCTCAACCAGGTCGAGTATGTTGTGCTCGACGAGGCCGACCGCATGTTGGATATCGGCTTTCTGCCTGACCTGCAGCGCATCCTGAGCTACCTGCCCAAGCAGCGCACCACGCTTTTGTTCAGCGCCACGTTCTCACCCGAGATCAAGCGCCTGGCAGGCAGCTATCTGCAAAACCCCGTCACCATCGAAGTGGCCCGTCCCAACGAGACGGCCTCCACCGTGGAGCAGCGCTTCTACAGCGCCAACGACGACGACAAGCGCCGCGCCATCCACCAGGTGCTCAAGACCCGTGGCGTCAAGCAGGCGTTCATTTTTGTGAACAGCAAGCTCGGCTGCGCGCGACGGGCCCGCAGCCTGGAGCGCGAAGGTCTCAAAACGGCCGCCCTGCACGGCGACAAGAGCCAGGACGAGCGCCTGAAGGCCCTGGAAGCCTTCAAAAAGGGCGAGGTGGACCTTTTGGTGTGCACCGACGTCGCCGCGCGCGGCCTGGACATCAAGGATGTGCCAGCGGTGTTCAACTTTGACGTGCCTTTCAACGCCGAAGACTACGTGCACCGCATCGGCCGCACGGGCCGGGCAGGCGCTTCGGGCCTGGCCGTCACGCTGGTGTCGGGCAGCGATACCCGCCTGACGGCCGACATCGAGAAGCTGATCAAGAAAAAGATCGAACTCGAAGCCATCGAGTACGACGAGGACCAGCCCAGGGGCCGCATCAACGACGGCCGCCGCGCCTGGCGTGAAGCCGGTGAGACCGGTGACGGCCGCGACGCCATCGCATCGCTCCCCCGCCGCGAGCGTGAGCGTGACCACCGCGGTGGCCGCGAAGCCCGCGAGCCGCAGCGCGGTTTCCGCCCTGCGGCGCCCTCGCGCGATCCGTTCTTCGAAACGCCTTACGAGCCCGGCAGCGCTGAAGCCGCGCCCGCCTGGGAGGCGGCAACCAAGGTGCCCGCCCGCAGCAGCATCTCAGCCAATATCAAGCCCAAGCGCAAGCTTGCGGCCCTGTTCAAGGCCGCTCAGCCAGAGACCTCCGCGCAGTAGGCCAGAGAATTCAGGTCAAATACCACTCGCGCGCTTGATGCATAAGCGCTAAATGCTCCTAAAAGTGTAGCAATTTTCAGCCCACCTGCTCGTGCCGGGTGCTGGCAATCGTGCGTAGGTATTTCTGGATTCGGTGGCTTCAGCGGGGGCGGCTTTCATGGCGAACTGGCTTGTCTATCGTCTGCCACGCAGCCGCGCAAACCGCACCAAAGCGGTCTCCAGCACCTCAATCGCTGGGTGCCTCGGGTCTTGCATCGCCAAGCCCGTCAGCCCGGCGTCTGGGCCTGCTGGCAATGCACTTGCAGCAGTTCGCGCTCGGCCAGCGTGGTGCCAAACCGCACGGCACTCAGGCAGCCGCCCCACACGCAACCAGTGTCCAGGCCAAGCACATCGCTGCGGTTGAGCCACCCCAGGGTGGACCAGTGCCCGAAGGCTGTCAAGGTACCTGCACTGCGGCGTCCGGGCACGTCAAACCACGGCACCAGCCCCGGCGGCGCGGCATCGGCCGTTTCGGAACTCTCAAAATCCATGGCACCCGCTGGCGTGCAAAAGCGCAGCCGTGTCAGTGCGTTGACGATGACGCGCAGCCGGTCGGCTCCCTGCAGATCGTCGCGCCAGCGGTCGGGTGTGTTGCCGTACATGGTGTGCAGAAAAGCTCCAAGCGCGTTGCTGCGCAGCACGGTCTGCACTTCCTCCGCCCGGTCCAGCACCTCGTCGGTGGACCAGGCGGGCAGCACGCCCGCATGCACCATCAGCAGGCGTTCCCCGCCGTGGTGGTGCAACCGGGCCAGCGGTTGCGACCGGATCCAATCGAGCAACGCGGGTGCATCCGGCGCGTCCAGCACCCCGCCCAACGTGTCCCGCCGGGACGGCACCCGTGCGCCGTGCGCTGCGGCCAGCAGGTGCAAATCATGGTTGCCCAGCACGCAACGTATCGCGTCGCCTGCGGCCATGCAGCGCCGCAGTACGGCCGCTGAATCCGGACCGCGATTAACGAGGTCGCCCAACAGATAAACCGTATCGCGGCTCGCTGAAAAACCGATGGTGTTGAGCAGACGTTCAAGCGCGTCATCGCAGCCTTGAACGTCGCCTATGCAATAAAGGGCCATGTATTCCTTGTCAGGCCAGCGGCCGCCACGATCCGGATTGGCTTGGGGTAAGCACTGGCAGGCGGCATGTTGCAATCCGGCAAATGCATGCGCTCCTCAAGCGCCCGGTTGCGTTGCAATTCGGGTGCTGAACGGGCGGCTTGCATGCCCCGAAGCGCCATTATCGTGCCGACAAGTTGGCCAGGTGAGGGCGACCGTGCCGCGTGCGATCACGGCTCGTCGTATATGCGCATAAGGCAACGATCCACTGGCGATCGGTAAGCAAGCCTGTGATATTGGGTCGTGCCGGCCTGCAGTTTTTCAAGACGCTTCGATCGGTCGGGTATTTCCATCCGTTGTTGAATGTGCATCGACGATAAAAAAATACGCATTGACACACACGGGCCGGCGATTATTCATATAATCGCGTCACCCCAACAACCCAGTCTTAATGACATCATGACAACTTACAAAGAACTCCTGAAGCAGCGCGAAGCCCTTGACCAGCAAATCAGCGAAGCGCGACGCAGGGAATTGTCCGATGCTGTTTCTCGTGTACGTTCATTGATCGCTGAATTCGGCTTGACGGCTCAAGACGTGTTTCCTGCTGGTCGCGGTGCAGGCAAGGCAACGCGCAGCTCCACCGCGGGCACCAAGGTAGCGCCTAAGTACCGCAATCCGGCAACGGGTGAAACCTGGACGGGCCGTGGTAAGGCTCCCAAGTGGATTCAAAACGAGAGCCGTGAGAAGTTCGCTATTTGAACCGGTTCCGCGTTTGAATCAAAGCCTGCCCCGAGCAGGCTTTTTTGTGCCCGGAGAATCAGGCGGGCATGCAGAAGATTCGCAGAAAACCCCTGCATAAGCCGTCGGTTCTCTGCTGGCTCGGCTTCTTTGCGTCCGTCTCGTTGCTTTTCTTGCCCCTCGCGCGCAGGTTGGCTGAAAAAACGCTTTGTAACCGGTGCGTGCCTGTCAACGCATCCCTTCGATGGTGAAACAGAGGTTTCTGTGCCTCAGTCGTACTGATCTGCACGGCAGGTCTGGTGGTCATCCATTCCGAATGTGGTTGCTCAATATCCTCCATGAACCCGTTCGGGGATGAATATCGCAGGACGCTGGGTCGCAGCTTGCTATGCGATGGCAGCGGTTCCCACTCAGGAAGAGCGGCACATTTCACCGATTTGGTTTGGAGTTTTATTGACCGGATTTATTCCATGGGCCCTGAATCACCTGCAACCAGTTGATTTGAACCATGGTTCTGCGGATGCAAAGCCGCAGGATGGGCAGGTTTTGGTTTGCCGGAACCTGTTTTCTTGCAAATTCATCCGGGGCCGGCATCGCCAACATGCTCAAGTAAGTGCGGGTGGCGGGGCGGGCAAGCGCTCCATGCCGGGCGCTGTGCCCGCCAAGACGGCCCACGTTGGCCTAGAAGTTGATGCAGGCGCACATGGGGTCGGGTTCCGACAAGGATCATCCTGCCCGCCCGAGGCTATGTGACCCGTCGCAATGAGACTCCAATGCAGTCGCTACAGCGGGCCATGTTGGCTTTCAGCCGGGGCAGCAATGATGGAACCAGCGACAACGATGCCGACCTCAAAGCCGTTGAGCAAGCCTATGGTGGGCAGCAAGCGTGGGAGAAGGCCAAGGCAGAGGGCGAAACGAAGCTGACCTATGGGCAGTGGTTACAGGTCAGGACACCGAAGTTCAAGGCTTGGTTTGGGGATTGGGAGGCACTTGACCTACAAAACAGGTTTGACGCTTTCGTTGATTCCGCACCAACCAAAAATGACCCGCGAGGGGACTTTACGCTTCGGAGCGTGTCCCGTGCGGAAATCGATGAAGTGAAACGTCAGGGTGGCCCAGATATTTCCGGCATGGATCATGTTTTGGTCGCGCATGAGATCAAGCACGCAGCAAAGCACGGTGATGCAAGCGAGTCAAGAAAGTATCCGAACCAGCGTCCACTCACCATGGAGGACATCCAGCGCATTCCAGTCGTATTGGATGGTTACGATGAAATACGGGTTCAGGCGAGGGGGTAAACCGTTCATCGCTCATCTACAGTAAACAGTTCCAAGATGGGCGCATCGAGTACGTCTAGCGAGTAATTGAAACGTCTGGAAAAAACAAACCCAGGCTAGTCACAAAGACTGCCTGGGTTGTCACGCCGACTGGCGTCGAGTCCAGCCTAACACGGGTTTCTACTCCCGAGCGCTCACTCAGGTTACCGTTTTCCATGGGGCGCGTCAACCCGGCCACAGTCTCCAAAGCCATCGACCCGCAGACAGGTGAGCCGCTGGTGGTGTATCACGGGACAAGTGGCGAGCGCACAGTCTTTGAGCCCTACTGGAAGCAGTTGGAGCGCGATGCCATGCCCCATGAATTGAAGGGGAGCGGCAGCATT
>JBKCTS010000091.1:0-3611 GCA_046318695.1 Acidovorax sp. | reverse complement strand
GCACGCACCCAGGTGGAGCTGGATGTCGCAGCAACGGCAGGCTCGTACACGCTTTCGCTCAAGGGCGACAACACCACGGCTCAAAATGTGACGTTTACTCTGACGGCCACGTCGGGGGCAGACCGTCTGTCGGCTGCGGTGTCTGCCATCAATGACCAGTCTGCAAAAACCGGTGTGACGGCCTCGTTGAACAGCGCGGGTGACCGGGTCATTCTGACCAATGCGACAGGCAACGACATCGTGGTCGGTGATACTGCCGTGCAAAATGCTGGCACCACCACCGTGACGAAGCTTCAGGCTGATGGCACTACGGTCGCTGGCACTGTAACGCTGGCAGCCGACACCACCGCCAACTTCACCACGGCCAGCGGCTACATCACGCTGGATTCCGACAAGTCGTTTGCTGTGACTTCGGCCAGCAATGCGCTGACCACGGGCGGTTCGTCGCTGCAAAAGGTGTCTGACCTGGACGTGAGCACGTTCACCAAGTCCACCAACGCCCTCAAGACGGTCGACTCGGCGCTTTCGTTCATCAACGGTGAACGCGCCAAGCTCGGTGCCTTGCAGTCGCGTTTTGAAACGTCCATCAGCAACCTGCAGGTGACGTCGGAAAACCTGTCTGCATCGCGCTCGCGCATTCTGGATGCCGACTTTGCGGCGGAAACTGCCAACCTGTCGCGCTCGCAGATTCTGCAGCAGGCCGGTACCGCCATGGTGGCCCAGGCCAACCAGCTGCCCCAGGGTGTGCTGGCCCTGCTGCGGTAAGCGGCAACGGCTTGTATTGCGGTCGGGGCGTTGCAACGCCCTGGTACGCAAGGCGCCAGGCGGCGACAGGTTTTCTGTCGCCGCCATTTGGCTTTTTGCAGGGCGGGTGCCAGGACCGCCCGATAAGACGGGTTTCCTGGCGTGTTTACGGACGTTCCTTGTAGCCTTTCGGCGCCATAATTTCCGTTGGACCAGTTCAGGAGGTTGGTATGGCCACCATTTCATCGCCCGGCGTGGGCAGCAACCTTGATGTCAAGAACATCATCTCCCAGCTGGTTGCGCTGGAGAAAAGACCTCTGGACTCCCTCAAGCTGCAGGCGGCCACGGTCAACACCAAGATATCCGCGTTCGGCCAGGTCAAGTCCCTGGTGTCCACGCTGCAGGATGCCGCCGGCAAGCTCACCAGTGTGACCGGCTGGAACGGCGTCACCACGACTTCATCGGATTCCAAATTTGTTTCGGCCAGCGCGGTGGGCGGCACCTTGCCCACCTCGTTCAATGTGGAAGTTCAAAGCCTTGCCAAGGCGCAGGCCACGGCTTCGGCGGCGCTGCTGCCGGTGGGCGGGGCGCTTGGCGCTGGAACCCTGCGGCTGGAGCTGGGCAAATGGAGCGTTTCCCCCGCGTCGTTCACCCCCCAAAGCGGGCAGCCCGTGGACATCACGATCAGCGCAAGCGACAAGCTCTCGGACGTTGCCAGCAAGATCAATGGCGCCAATGCTGGTGTCACGGCATCAATCCTGACCGATTCCTCAGGCGAGCGGTTGCTGCTCACTGGCAAGGGGACCGGTGAGTTGGCGGGCTACCGGGTATCGGTCAACGAGGGAGCTGGCTGGGACACTGGCTTGCAGTCGTTTGCGGAAAACTCGGATGGGACGGGCCTTTCCCGTCTTGCCACGGCGCAGATGGATGCGACTGCCACGACGCTGGCGGCCGACGCCCGCGCCAAGATCAACGGAATTTCGGTCTCCTCCGCGACCAACACGTTTGCCTCCACCATCTCAGGTGTGACGTTCAAGGCTGAACAGGTGACCGAAGCGGGCAAGCCGATTTCAATCACCGTTGCCAAGGACGAGTCAGCCGTGCGCGCAAATATCGACGCTTTCGTGAAGGCTTACAACGGCATCAACCAGCTGCTTCAGGAAGCAACCAAGTACGATCCCAAAACCAAGTCGGCTGGGCTTTTGCAGGGTGATTCCACCGCCATTGCGCTGCAAAATTCGCTGCGCTCGGCAGTCCAGTCGGTCACCACTGGCGGGGGGTCTTTGCAGCGCCTGGCCGATATCGGCATCAGCCAGCAGCTCGGGGGCGACTTGGTGGTTGATGGCGCCAAGCTGACCACGGCTTTGACCAGCAGTCCTGACGACGTCAAAAACCTGTTTCGCAACACAGGCGGCGGTTCAGCCGATGGCATCGCGGTTCAGGTCAAGGCGCTCGCGACCAATCTTCTTTCAAACAGCGGATTCTTCAAGTCGAAGGACGACAGCCTGCAGCTGAGCCTCAAGCGCATTAGCCAGGATCAGGCGCGGGTGAACGACAAGGTGGATGCGTTCGAAAAACGCATCACGCAGCGCTATAACTCCCTCGACAAGCAGCTAAGCAGCCTCAATGGCCTCAACGCCTATGTCGCGCAGCAGGTCACGGCCTGGAACAAGTCCAAAGGGTGACATGCGGGGCTTCAGTTTCTCCGGAGCTTTCCGATAATTCAGTGAAGCAACTCGAAGGATAGACAGCATGTTCAGCGCCCACAGCCCCAGTGCAGCCAATGCCTATCAGCGTATCAACATCGAGACCAGCATGCACACCATTGATCAGCACCAGCTGGTCAGCCTTCTGTTTGAAGGGGTGCTCAACTCCATCGCCACGGCGCGTGGAGCCATGGCACGGGGCGATGTGGCTGGCAAGGTCGGTGCGATCTCCAAAGCCCTGCGCATCCTTGAGGAGGGCCTGAGCACCGGTCTGGACCGCGTCGAGGGTGGCGAGTTGGCGCAAAACCTGGGCGCTCTGTACGACTACTGCATGCAGCGCCTGATTCTGGCCAATGCCCACAACGACGACGCGCTGATGCAGGAGGTGATGCGCCTCATCGAGCCAGTGGCCCAAGGCTGGAACGAGATCAGGAAAACCGGCAGCATCGCCACGGACGCCTCTGCCTCTGGCCAGCCCGCGCTGGTGGAGGTCTGAACCATGTCCCTGATGCTGCTTGACTATTACAAAGCCATCGAAGACAGCAGCGCGAAGATGCTGGAGGCCGCAAGGCTCAAGGACTGGGATGGGGTGGTGCGCTACGAGGGTGCCTGTGCCGTGCTGATCGAGCAGCTGCGCTTCACGGCACAGGATCAAGAGCTATTGCCCGAGCAGCGGCGCGAGAAGATGCGCATCATGCAGCGTATTTTGCGAAACGACGCCCAGATACGCACGCTGGCCGAGCCCTGGATTGCGCAGTTTGAGCACTTGTTCGAAGGCCAGCCGCAAACGATGCATTGAGGGCGCCGGGTAAATGCTCCAGCATCGAAAACGCCCCGCATTGCGGGGCGTTTTCGATGGGGCCCGTGCTTCGGACCTGAAACTCAAACCAGCGGCATGGTTTGGAAAGTCGTTTTGATAAAAAATGACTGGTTGCGCCCGGCGGAAGGGACTTTGTTGCTATTTTTATTATAGCGACCGTAATCCCTTCACACCTGCATGTTCATGATGTCGGTGTAGGCCTGCACCATGCGGTTGCGCACATGCAGCGTCGCCTGAAAGCCGATCTGGGCCTTCTGGATCGCGACCATGGTCTCCTCCAGGCTGACGGAAGGGTTCTCCATCTGAACTTCTTTTTGCAGGTCTGCGGAGCGGTTCTGGGC
>JBKCTS010000090.1:0-11217 GCA_046318695.1 Acidovorax sp. | reverse complement strand
GCCTTGCGGGCCTCTATCTCGCCAGACGTGTTTCCGCTCGTCTCAGAGATGCGCACACTACTCGTTGCCGAAGGTGAGCTGTACCAGCGCATCGAGGCGGCCCTGTCGTCACCGTCCACAGCGGAAAGCACGGCCCCGCTGTGGGAGCAGACCAAGCAGCAGCGCCAGCGCTATGCGGGTCTGCGCGACAACCTGATGCAAAGCGCGTTGGAGTCGAAAATCATCAGCCAAAAAGAACTCAAGGAGCACGCGGCCGCACTCGACAGCTATCTGGCGGCCCTTGACCAGCTCCTGGTGGCTTCGGAGCAGTCCGCCCGCCTGGCCGCCGACACCATGATCAAGGACGCATCCCGCGCGCAGTGGATCAGCGCGGTTTCCGTCGCGGTGGTCATCGGGCTGTCGGCCCTGTTTGGGTGGCTGCTGCGCCGCTCCATCGTGGTGCCGCTGCGCCAAGCGTCCGAAGCGGCTTCCGTGGTGGCCAGCGGCGACCTGACCGTGCGCATGGACCACCAGCGCAGCGACGAAATCGGCCAGTTGCTCACGGCACTCAACAAAATGGTGGAGTCGCTGCACTATGTGGTGACCGAGGTGCGCGATTCCGGCGAATCCATCCATATGGCCAGCTCGGAGGTCGCTGCGGGCAATGCCGATTTGAGTGCACGCACTGAACATGCGGCCAGTAACCTGCAACAGACGGCTGCGAGCATTGCCCAGCTGGCCCAGATGGTGGCCGCCAATGCGGATAGCACCCGTCAGGCCAACGAACTCGCCTTGAGCGCCACGCAGGTGGCGACCAAGGGTGGCGAGGTGGTCAGCCAGGTGGTCGCCACCATGGATGAAATCAATGCCAGCAGCAAGAAAATTGCCGATATCGTGGGCATCATCGATGGCATAGCGTTCCAGACCAACATCCTCGCGCTGAACGCGGCAGTGGAAGCGGCCCGTGCCGGTGAGCAGGGGCGCGGGTTCGCGGTGGTGGCCAGCGAAGTACGCGCCTTGGCGGGCCGCAGCGCCAACGCGGCCAAGGAGATCAAGACGCTGATATCGGCCAGCGTGGGCAAGGTCAGCGATGGCGCCAAGCTGGTGGTCACCGCAGGCTCAACGATGGGTGACATCGTGAGCAGCGTGCAACGGGTGACCACGCTGATGTCGGAGATTAACCAAGCCAGCGCGGAGCAAAGCAGCCAGATTGGTCAGGTCAGCCAGTCTGTGGACCAGCTCGATGAAATGACCCAGCAAAACGCAGCCCTGGTGGAGGAGGGCGCTGCCGCAGCCCAGAGTCTGCAGGAGCAGGCCCACCGTCTGGCCGGTGCCATGGGCCAGTTCCATCTGGTGCGCAGTGGCGGGGCGTAGGCAAGCGGTCGCAGGCGCTGAAAAATAAAAAGGGCTTGCCAAGCAAGCCCTTTTTCATGGGACCCGGCCAATCGGCTACATGCCCGCGTAGTTCGGCCCGCCGCCGCCTTCCGGCGTGACCCACACGATGTTCTGTGTGGGGTCCTTGATGTCGCAGGTCTTGCAGTGCACGCAGTTCTGCGCGTTGATCTGCAGGCGCTGCGCGCCCCCGCCCTTGGTCTCGTCGGGCACAAACTCGTACACGCCCGCAGGGCAGTAGCGCGCCTCGGGGCCGGCGTATTTGGCCAGGTTGATGCTGACCGGCACGCTGGCGTCTTTGAGCGTGAGGTGCGCGGGCTGGTTTTCCTCGTGGTGGGTGGTGCTGATGAACACGCTGGAGAGGCGGTCAAACGTGAGCTTGCCGTCGGGCTTGGGGTACACGATGGGCTTGCACGCGGCCGCGGGCTTCAGGTACGCGTGGTCGGGCTTGTCGCGGTGCAGCGTCCACGGGATGTGACCGCGCAGCACGAACTGCTCAAAACCGTTCATGAGCGTGGCGGTGGTCAGGCCGTACTTGAACCAATTCTTGAAGTTGCGGTCTTTGTTGAGCTCGGTATGCAGCCAGCTCTTTTCGAACGCCACGGGGTAGGCCGTGAGCTCGTCGTGCTGGCGTCCGGCCACGATGGCGTCATACGCTGCCTCTGCAGCCAGCATGCCGGTCTTGATGGCGGCATGGCTGCCCTTGATACGCCCCACGTTCAGGTATCCGGCATTGCAGCCCACCAACGCGCCGCCCGGGAAGATGGTTTTGGGCAGGGCATTGATGCCGCTGGCATTGATGGCCCGCGCACCGTATGACAGGCGCTTGGCGGTGATCTCGCCCTTGTCGTTTTCGAAGTAGTAGCGGATGTTCGGGTGCGTCTTCCAGCGCTGGAATTCTTCAAACGGGCTGAGGTAGGGGTTGCTGTAACCCAGGCCGGTGACAAAGCCCACGGCGACCTTGTTGCCCTCCAGGTGGTACAGGAAGGCGCCGCCGTAGGTGTCGTTCTCCATCGGCCAGCCGGCGGTGTGCATCACAAAGCCAGGCTCGTGGCGCTCTGGGGCGATCTCCCACAGCTCCTTGATGCCGATGCCAAAACTCTGGGGGTCGCGGTCTGCGTCGAGATTGAAGCGGGCAATCAACTGCTTGCCCAGGTGGCCACGCGCGCCTTCGGCAAACACCGTGTATTTGCCCAGCAGTTCCATGCCGAGTTGAAAGTTTTCGGTGGGCTCGCCGTCCTTGCCCAAGCCCAGGTTTCCGGTGGCGACGCCCCGCACGGCACCGTTTTCTGTGTAGAGCACCTCCGCGGCTGTGAACCCAGGAAAGATTTCCACGCCCAGCGCTTCGGCCTGCTCGCCCAGCCATTTGGTCAGGTTACCCAGGCTGATGATGTAGTTGCCATGGTTCTGCGCAAAGGGCGGCAGGAACATATTGGGTACGCGAAAACCCGATTTTTCACCCAGGAAGATGTAGGCGTCGTCGGTGACCGGCTGGTTCAGCGGGGCACCGCGTTGTTTCCAGTCGGGAATCAGCTCCGTGAGGGCCTTGGGGTCCATGATGGCGCCTGAGAGGATGTGAGCGCCAGGCTCCGAGCCTTTTTCGAGCACGACCACCGACACATCTTGGCCCTTTTGGGCGGCCAACTGCTTGAGGCGGATGGCGGTCGCGAGCCCGCCCGGGCCGCCACCGACCACCACCACGTCGTATTCCATCGATTCGAGCGGGCCGTAGGTGCTGAGGATGTCTTGGTTTGTCATGGGCTGATCGTCGGGCGTTTGATAATTGATGTTCAATCGAGGGCTGCGGGCAATGCCGATCCGCACTGGCAACCGATTGTATTCAGGCTTGCGCTCGTTATCGAACGATCGTTCTTTTTTATCCGTGGGAGCACTCTATATGGCGTACAGCATCGATTTGTCCGGACGGGTGGCTTTCGTCACCGGTGCATCCAGTGGTCTGGGTGCCCAGTTTGCGCGCACCCTGGCGCGCGCCGGCGCGGGGGTGGTGCTGGCCAGCCGCCGGGTGGACAAGCTCAAGGAGCTGCGCGCCCACATCGAGGGCGAGGGTGGTGACGCCCATGTGGTCGAGCTGGATGTCACCGATCATGATTCCATCAAATCGGCCGTGGCCCATGCCGAAACAGAGATGGGTTCGATCGACATCCTGGTCAATAACTCTGGCGTGAGCACCACGCAACGCCTCCAGGATGTGAGCTCTGAGGATTACGACTTCGTCTTTGACACCAACGTCAAAGGCGCCTTCTTTGTGGCGCAGGAGGTGGGCAAGCGCATGCTGGCCCGCTCCAAGGGCGCTGCGCCCGGCAGCTTCACGGGTGGTCGCATCATCAACATCGCGTCGATGGCCGGGCTCAAGGTGCTGCCGCAAATTGGCGTGTACTGCATGAGCAAGGCGGCCGTGGTGCACATGACGCGGGCCATGGCGGTGGAGTGGGGCAAGTTCGGCATCAACGTGAACGCCATCTGCCCGGGCTATATCGACACCGAGATCAACCATCACCACTGGCAGACCGAGCAGGGCCAAAAACTCATCCACATGCTGCCGCGCAAGCGGGTGGGCAGCCCGCAGGATCTGGATGCGCTGCTGGTGATGCTGGCCAGCGACCAGAGTCACTTTGTGAATGGGGCAGTGATCGCCGCGGACGACGGCTTTGCGGTGTAGGGCCTGTTCACACGATCTGTGTCAGATGCGTGGCGATTCCAAAGGGCCAAGCGCCATGTGCAGCTCGGGCGCGGCCCCAGCGAGACTCGGCAACGCCGCGAATGGCCCTTTGGGGTTGCAGCCCGAAGGGGGCGTGAGAAAAACCGCTCTGGTATCGGCGTGGCCCTCGCCTCGTTCGCACTGGCAAAGGTAGTGTGAACAGGCTCTAAGCCTTGGCCTTGGGCACCCGGCCCATCAGGTAGAACTCTGGATTGGGCTGCCAGCCCGCAAAGCTGGCCATGCGGTTGGAGAGCCCGAAAAAAGCGGTGATCGCGGCGATGTCCCAAATGTCCTCGTCATCAAACCCGTGGGCGTGCAGCGCGGTGAAGTCGCTGTCCTCGATGGCGTGGGATGCCTGACACACCTTCATCGCGAAGTGGAGCATGGCACGTTGGCGCGGCGTGATTTCGGCCTTGCGATGGTTGACTGCCACCTGGTCTGCCACCAGGGCATTCTTTTCGTAGATGCGCAAAATCGCGCCGTGCGCCACCACGCAGTACAGGCAATGGTTGGCTGCGCTGGTAGCGGTGACGATCATCTCGCGGTCGCCCTTGGTCAGGCTGCCTTCCTCCTTGAGCATCAGGGCGTCGTGGTAGGCGAAAAACGCACGCCATTCGGCGGGGCGGCGGGCCAATGCCAGGAACACGTTGGGCACGAAGCCCGCTTTGTCCTGCACCTCCAGAATGCGCGCCCGGATGTCGGCGGGCAGGTTGTCAAGGGCAGGGTAGGGGTAGCGCTGGGTGGACATGGTGTCGCTTGGGGTCGTGGGTTCTGGTAGGGTTCAGCCGCCGACCAGCAGTTTTTGCACCAGGTCGGCCGCGGTGGACGCGTTGTACTTGCGCATGAGGCGTGCGCGGTAGATTTCTACCGTGCGATGGCTGATCCCCAATGCGCGCCCGATTTCCTTGGATGTGAGGCCTTCGAGCAGTCTTGCAGCCACCTCACGCTCTCGGCCGGTCAGCTCGGCCTTCACCGGTCGTTGCGAGCTCAGGTCCTCAAAGCTCCAGATGCCCGATTCGTGCGGTGATTTGCGGTTGAGCGCCCGCCCCGATACATGGCACCAGAACACTTCGCCGTTGGCGCGTTTCATGATGCGGTTGTCGGCGTAATAGCCCTTGGCATTCAAGATGGGCTCCATATGGGCGCCCAAGCGCTCGTACTCGTCGGCGCTTGGATACAGAATCTGAAAGGATTGGCCGATCAGCACCTCACGCGAGGCGCCGAACATCTCGCACACCTGCCGGTTGCAGTCGAGCATGGTGCGGTGGCGCGAAAGCACCAGCCCAACAGGTGCCATGTCAAAGGCCAGTCGGTAATCGACGTCCATAGTGCAACTCTTTACGAAAAACTACTTATCTCCATACGTAGTATCGTAGCGTATCCCAACTCAAGGAGATCGTGGTGAACAAAGTATTCCCTTCGGCGGCCGACGCCCTCCGCGGCGTGGTCGCAGACGGCCAGCTGCTGGCCGTGGGCGGCTTCGGGCTGTGCGGCATTCCTGAGGCGCTGATCGACGCTTTGCGCGATTCAGGCGTGCGCGACCTCACGGTGATTTCCAACAATGCGGGCGTGGACGGGTTCGGTCTGGGCAAGCTGCTGGAGACCCGCCAGATCAAGAAGATGATCTCGTCGTACGTGGGTGAAAACAAGGAGTTCGAGCGCCAGTACCTCGCTGGCGAGCTTGAACTGGAATTCACCCCGCAGGGCACGCTGGCCGAAAAGCTGCGTGCCGGTGGTGCGGGCATTCCGGCCTTTTTCACCAAGACGGGCGTGGGCACCATCGTGGCCGAAGGCAAGGAGCTGCGCGAATTTGACGGCGAAACCTACGTGATGGAGCGCTCGCTGGTGCCCGACGTGGCGCTGGTTAAGGCCGACATCGCCGACCGCTCGGGTAATCTGCGCTTTAACCTCACGGCGCGCAACTTCAACCCGGCCGCCGCCATGGCGGGCAAGGTCTGTATTGTCGAGGTGGAGCGCATCGTCGCCACCGGCGAGATTGCCCCGGACGATGTGCACCTGCCGGGCAGTTATGTGCACCGCATCGTGCACAACCCCACGCCCGAAAAGCGCATCGAGAAGCGCACCACCCGCGACCGCAAAGTTTGAGGAGACATCCATGACCCCCCACGTTCGACACTTCGTGTTCTCTTTGCCCCCTGAGGGGGCGCAAGCCTCCTTTGAGGCGGCTCGGCAGGAGGCTTGATCATGCCCTGGACCCAAGACCAAATGGCCGCACGCGCGGCGCAGGAGCTGCAGGACGGCTTCTATGTGAATCTCGGCATCGGCATCCCGACGCTGGTGGCCAACTTCGTGCCCGACCACCTGGAGGTCTGGCTGCAGAGCGAGAACGGCATGCTGGGCATCGGCCCCTTTCCCTACGAGGACGAGGTGGATGCCGACCTCATCAACGCTGGCAAGCAGACGGTCACCACCATCAAGGGCTCGTCGATTTTCGGCAGCCACGACAGCTTTGCCATGATCCGTGGCGGCAAGATCAACCTCTCCATCCTGGGCGCTATGCAGGTCAGCGAAAAGGGTGATCTGGCCAACTGGATGATCCCTGGCAAGATGGTTAAGGGCATGGGCGGCGCGATGGACCTGGTCGCGGGCGTCAAGCGCGTCATCGTGCTCATGGAGCATGTGGCCAAAAAGAAAGACGGCACCGAAGACCTGAAGATCCTGCCCGCGTGCACGCTGCCGTTGACGGGCGTGGGTGTGGTGGACCGCATCATCACCGATCTGGCGGTGATGGACGTGACGCCGCAGGGACTCAAGGTGGTGGAACTTGCGCCAGACGTCACCTTTGAAGCGCTGCAGTCCAAGACGGGCGTGACACTGATGGCCTGAGCCGTGCGGCCACCAGGCGCCACGCGCGGTGCGCTGCCGGATGCAGGCCACCGCACCTGAGACCCGCCCGCCATGCCCCACCCCTTGCACGCTCCTGTACCGCCCGTGCGTGACGGCGTGAGCCCGAGCTGCGTGGTGTTGCCTGGGAGGGGCGTGGGCACCATGCTCGATTTTCTGGCCCACCGCCTTCCGATGGTCAGCCGGGCTCAGTGGTTGCAGCGCATGGTTGACGGCGACGTGGTGGACGAGCGCGGCGCTGCGGTGACACCCCAGCGCGCCTTCGAGCCTGGGGTTCGCCTGTACTACTACCGCAGCCTTGCTGACGAGCCCGAGCTGCCCTTTGCCGAGCAGGTCATCTACCGCGATGAGCACCTGGTGGTGGCCGACAAGCCCCACTTCATGCCCGTGGTGCCGTCGGGCCGCTATTTGCACAGCACGCTGCTGGTTCGCCTGAAGCAGCGGCTGGGCCTGCCGGAGTTGTCGCCGTTGCACCGAATCGACCGCGATACGGCGGGTCTGGTCTTGCTGTCCGCGCAGCGGGCCACGCGTGGCGCGTACCAGGCGCTGTTCAGGGACCGCCAGATCGTGAAACTGTACGACGCGGTTGCGCCGTGGCGGGCGGACCTGACCTTTCCGCGCGAGCATGCCTCCCGACTGGAAGAAGGCCCCGAGTTTTTTCGCATGCAGGAGGTGCCGGGCGAGCCCAACAGCCTGTCGCGCATCGAGGTGCTTGAGGTCAGAGCGCCGTGGGCCCTGTACCGGCTGGCGCCAGTCAGCGGAAAGCGCCACCAGTTGCGCGTGCACATGGCCGCGCTGGGGCTGCCGCTGCGCCATGATGCGTTCTACCCAGAGGTCAACGATCCGGCCGAAGGTGACTACTCGCGCCCTTTGCAGTTGCTGGCGCGTGCGCTGTCGTTTCGTGACCCGCTGTCAGGCCAGCAGCGGCACTTTGAAAGCCTTCAGCGGCTCGCATTGCCGCCAGCCTGACAGGGTGCCAGCGCGTCTGGGCAAACCCTCGGTACAATTCCACGCGCGTCAGCCCGGTTGCAATCAACGGGTTGAAAAAAGCGGGTGTAGTTCAATGGTAGAACGGCAGCTTCCCAAGCTTCATACGAGGGTTCGATTCCCTTCACCCGCTCCACAAAGCCATCCATCCAAGTCGGCCGCCTGAAACGAGGTCGGCTTTTTTTTGGCCTCACGCGCATGTGGCGCATGGTGACCACGCCAAAATTCAGATAAAAAATCGCGGTTACGCTCGCTGAGATTTGTTTTGTTGCTATTGATTCGATAGCGTCATCGTGTTTTCAGAATGTCGCCCAGGCACAGGTACTTGATCTCCACGTAGTCATCCATGCCGTAGTGGGAGCCCTCGCGGCCCAGGCCCGACTGCTTGACGCCGCCGAAAGGCACGTGTTCGGTGGCAAGGATGCCGACGTTGATGCCGACCATTCCGTACTCCAGCGCTTCGCTGACGCGGAAAATGCGGCCCACATCGCGGCTGTAGAAATAGCTGGCAAGGCCGAATTCGGTGCGGTTGGCTGCGTCGATGGCTTCCTGCTCGGTTTTGAAGCGGAACACCGGCGCGAAGGGTCCGAAGGTTTCTTCGCGGGCGCACAGCATGTCGGCCGTGGCATTGGCCACAACCGTCGGTTCAAAGAACTGGCCCGAGCCAAGGTTTTTGAGCCGCTGACCACCCACCACGATCTGGCCGCCCTTGGCCACGGCATCGTCCAGATGGCGCTGCACTTTCTCCAGCGCCGCTTCCTCGATCAGCGGGCCCTGGTTGACGCCTTCTTCAAAACCGTTGCCCACTTTGGCCGTTTTGACCTTGGCGGCAAACTTGGCCACAAACTCGTCGTACACGCCATCGTGCACATAAAAGCGGTTGGAGCATACGCAGGTCTGGCCCGCATTGCGGTACTTGCTCGCAAAAGCGCCTTCCACGGCGCTGTCCACATCCGCATCGTCAAAGACGATGAACGGTGCATTGCCGCCCAACTCCAGCGACATCTTCTTCACCGTGGGGGCTGACTGGGCCATGAGGATGCGGCCTACCTCGGTGCTGCCCGTAAAGCTGATGTGGCGCACCACGTCGCTGGCGCAGAGCACCTTGCCGATTGCCACCGAGTTGGCACTGTCAGCGCTCAGCACATTGAGCACCCCGGCCGGGATGCCCGCGCGGATCGCCAACTCGGCCGCGGCCAGCGCCGTGAGGGGCGTCAACTCGGCAGGCTTGATGACCACCGGGCAGCCCGCGGCCAGCGCCGGAGCCACCTTGCGCGTGATCATCGCCAGTGGAAAGTTCCAGGGCGTGATGGCGGCGCACACGCCGATGGGCTGCTTGAGCACCAGCAGGCGGCGGTTGTTGTCAAACTGCGGCAGCGTTTCGCCGTTGACCCGTTTGGCCTCTTCGGCAAACCATTCCACAAAGCTGGCGCCGTAGGCCACTTCGCCCTTGGCTTCGGCAAAAGGCTTGCCCTGCTCGGCGGTCATGATGCGGGCGAGGTCTTCCTGGTGGGCCATCAGCAGGTCGTACCAGCGTCGAAGGATGATGCTGCGCTCCTTGGCCGTCTTGGCCTTCCAGGGGCCCCAGGCGGCGTTGGCGGCGGCGATCGCGGCTTGCGCGTCCTCCGGGCCCAGGTTGGCCACGTCGGCCAGCCTGTGGCTTGTGGCGGGGTCGTTCACGTCAAACCGTCTGCTGCCCGGCAGCCATTGGCCGTTGACCAGCGCGTCGGTTTTGAGCAGGCTGGGGTCGTTGAGCAGTGCAAGGGGCGATGGATGCATGGCGGTGGGGTGTTTTGGCCGAAAAAGAACCCATCCGGGCCAGGCCAGGGGGGCAGGGCGATGGGCTGCTGTGCAAGGCGGTGTACCTGCTGAGACTGCCACAGAATAGCGTGCCCGGCAGGCACTGCGCTGTG
Source organism: Acidovorax sp. (assembly GCA_046318695.1). GTDB lineage: Bacteria > Pseudomonadota > Gammaproteobacteria > Burkholderiales > Burkholderiaceae_C > Acidovorax. Next base: position 1,362 of record JBKCTS010000090.1, on the reverse strand, counting down.
CCGTCAGCGACAGGCCTGCAAACCTATAATTGCCGGTTGGCCCACGCGTGCCAGCCCTGTGCGGCATCGCCCCGTGCACAACCAACGTACACACCATGAGCATTCCCACTTTTTCCGTCGCCGACATCCGCAAGTCATTCCTGGACTTCTTCGTCTCCAAGGGGCACACCATCGTGGCATCGAGCCCCCTGGTGCCCGGCAACGATCCGACGCTGATGTTCACCAACTCGGGCATGGTGCAGTTCAAGGATGTGTTCCTGGGCACGGACAAGCGCTCGTACAACCGCGCCGTGTCGGTGCAGGCCTGCCTGCGCGCGGGTGGCAAGCACAACGACCTGGAGAATGTGGGCTACACCGCCCGCCACCACACCTTCTTCGAGATGCTGGGCAACTGGTCGTTTGGCGACTACTTCAAGCGTGAATCGCTGCACTGGGCCTGGGAACTGCTGACCACCGTGTACAAGCTGCCGCCCGAGCGCCTGCTGGCCACCGTGTACCAGGAAGACGACGAGGCCTACGACATCTGGACCAAGGAAATCGGCCTGCCGCCCGAGCGCGTGATCCGCATCGGCGACAACAAGGGCGGCCGCTACAAGTCCGACAACTTCTGGATGATGGCCGACACCGGTCCCTGCGGCCCGTGTTCAGAGATCTTCTACGACCACGGCCCCGAGATCCCCGGCGGCCCACCGGGCAGCCCCGATGAAGACGGAGACCGGTTCATCGAGATCTGGAACAACGTGTTCATGCAGTTCAACATGGACGAAACCGGCGCCGTGACGCCGCTGCCCGCGCCCTGCGTGGACACCGGCATGGGCCTGGAACGCCTGGCGGCCATCTTGCAGCACGTGCACAGCAATTACGAGATCGACATCTTCGAGCATCTCATCAAGGCCGCGGCCTGTGAAACCGGCGTGATTGACCTGGACCACAAGAGCCTGCGCGTGATTGCCGACCACATCCGCGCCACCGCCTTCCTGGTGAGCGACGGCGTGATCCCCAGCAACGAAGGCCGCGGCTATGTGCAGCGCCGCATCGTGCGCCGGGCCATCCGCCACGGCTACAAGCTGGGCAAGAAGACGCCGTTCTTTCACAAGCTGGTGGCCGACCTGGTGCGCCTGATGGGTGATGCCTACCCGTCGATCCGCGAGCAGGAAAAGCGGATCACCGAGGTCCTCAAGGCCGAAGAAGAGCGCTTTTTTGAGACACTGGCCAACGGCATTGAGATTCTGGATGCGGTAGGCACCAAAACTGTCGGAGACGGCGCTGGGCTCCCCCGAGTCCAAAATGCCGTCTGCATCCACATCGGCGAAGACGCGCACACCGCCGACTCCATGCTCGGAGGCCTCTTTGATGCCATTG
>JBKCTS010000089.1:0-10159 GCA_046318695.1 Acidovorax sp. | reverse complement strand
CGCTTGGGCTGGTGTGAGCCGCGCCCGCGCTAGTGTGGTGTTTGACGCTTGACGGCACATTTAAAACCGATGGATTTTGGGTCAGGGTTAGGCGCAAACCACAGCGATACCCCGTGGTATCGCGCGGATTTGCAACGACGCCATGACCCAAAAGACGTGGTTTTAAGTGCCGGATAGCGTGAAACACCACACTAGTGCCGTCGCACGGCCGCAACCCCGGCAATGGCCGCGCGGTAAATGGCATCGAGCCCCTCGGTGCTGTCCACGCTCATGTGCATGTCTTTGATCAGCCCATCCTTGAGGCCGTAGCACCAGCCGTGCAGCGTGACCTTCTGGCCGCGACCCCAGGCATCGAGCATCACCGTGGTCTGCGCCACATTCACCACCTGCTCAATGGCGTTGAGTTCGCACAGCACGTCGTGGCGGTGTTGCGGCGCGGTGGTTGCAAGCAGGTCGCGGTGGCGGTCGCGCACATCGGTCACATGACGGATCCAGTTGTCGGCAAGACCCACGCGCGTGCCTTCAAGTGCCGCCAGCACGCCACCGCAGCCATAGTGGCCCACCACCATCAGGTGTTCGACCTGCAACTGATCCACCGCGTACTGGATGGTGGACAGGCAGTTCAGATCGGTGGGCACCACCACGTTGGCAACATTGCGGTGCACAAACACTTCACCCGGCTCCAGCCCGGTGATCTGGTTGGCGGGCACCCGGCTGTCCGAGCAGCCAATCCACATATAGCGCGGGGTTTGCTGGGACAGCAGCGCGGTGAAGAAACCGGGCCGGTCCCGCTCCATCTGGGCGGCCCAGGCGCGGTTATGAACAAACAGGTCTTCGATCGATGCAGACATGGCTTCCTTGGGTTGCGGGCTCTGGCGTACTGGCTCAGCAGGTTTCTGCAAACAGCTCACGGCCGATCAGCATGCGGCGGATTTCGCTGGTGCCCGCGCCGATCTCGTAGAGCTTGGCGTCCCGCCAGAGGCGGCCCAGCGGGTACTCGTTGATATAGCCGTTGCCACCAAAAATCTGCACGCCCTCGCCTGCCATCCAGGTCGCCTTTTCGGCACACCACAGGATGACGCTGGCGCAGTCCTTGCGCACCTGGCGCACATGACCCGCGCCCAGCATATCGAGGTTCTTGGCCACGGTGTAGGCAAATGACCGCCCCGCCTGCAGCACGGTGTACATGTCGGCCACCTTGCCCTGGATGAGCTGGAACTCGCCAATGCTCTGCCCGAACTGTTTGCGATCGTGAATGTAAGGGATGACGTTGTCCATCACGGACTGCATGATGCCCAGAGGGCCGCCGGTCAGCACGGCCCGTTCGTAGTCCAGGCCGCTCATCAACACCTTGGCGCCCTGGTTGAGGCCGCCCAGCACATTGGCTGCTGGCACCTCCACGTTGTTGAACACCAGCTCGCCCGTGTGGCTGCCCCGCATGCCCAGCTTGTCGAGCTTTTGGGCGATGCCAAATCCAGGCATGCCTTTTTCGATCAGGAAGGCCGTGACGCCGCGCGCGCCCAGTTCGGGCTCGGTCTTGGCGTAGACCACCAGGGTCTCCGCATCGGGGCCGTTGGTGATCCACATCTTGCTGCCGTTGAGCAGGTAGTAACCGCCCTTGTCCTCGGCCTTGAGCTTCATGCTGATCACATCCGAGCCTGCGCCGGGTTCGCTCATGGCCAGGGCGCCGACATGCTCGCCGCTGATGAGCTTGGGCAGGTATTTTTGCTTTTGCGCCTCAGATCCGTTGCGATTGATCTGGTTCACGCACAGAGTGCTGTGCGCGCCATACGACAGACCGACAGATGCACTCGCCCGCGAGATTTCCTCCATGGCCACCATGTGCGCGAGGTAGCCCATCGCCGCGCCGCCATGCGCCTCAGGCACGGTGATGCCCAGCAGGCCGAGCTCGCCCATCTTGACCCACAGATCCATGGGAAACTGGTCATTGCGGTCAATCTCTGCCGCCCGCGGAGCGATTTCCGCCTGGGCGAAGTCGCGAACGGCATCACGCAGCGCGTCGATGTCTTCACCCAACTGGAAATTCAGGCCAGGGATGCTTGCGGGAATGCTCATGGTGTCTCCTCAGAGGGCAGGGTTGGAATCGGGGGCTGGGTGCAGCCGGTCAGAAACGTGGCGCAAAAAACGGGGCGTTGTCGATTGGAAAAATGGTTCGGGTCGGTAGCGCAAGCGCTGGTGGGGGGGGCCATGGCGGCATGGCGCGCACGCTCACCCCGCGATGCCCTCGCGCCCGCTGACGGCCATCAGCGTGCACCCCATGGTGGCGATGAGCTTGTCAGTTTTTCCGTCCAGCGCATAGGCCTTGCCCTCGCACACCGTGATGGTGCGCCCCGGCTTGACGACCCGGCCTTCCATGCGAAACCGTTCGCCCTTGGCGGGGGCCAGCAGATTGATCTTGAACTCTATGGTGAGTACCGCGCTGTCCTCGCTCATCAAGGTGTAGGCGGCATATCCGCACGCGGAATCCAGCACCGTGGCCACGACACCGGCGTGGAGAAAGTCGTGCTGCTGGGTCAGTGCCGGAGCCCATTCAAGCGCAATATCCACCGCGCCGGGGATGATGTCTCCGAGGCGAGCGCCCAGGGTGTGCATGATGCCCTGCCGCCCAAAGCTGTCCCGCACGCGCTGCGCATAGCGCGGGGACCGGGGCTCAAAAGAGGTCGTGGTCACGAAGGGCCTCCAATTGACGTTTACGTTAACGTCAATTATCGATCATTTTGTCTTTTCCAGCCTCTTGAGCAGGCTGCGCGCTTGTTTTTCGTGCTCAAGAACCTCTTGCAGGTTGGCCTGGAGGTCCGCCAGCTGGTCCTCGATCTGCTTGCGATGCGCACCCAGCACATCCAGGAACTTGCGCAGTTGCACCCCGGTGTCGCGGGGGCTGTCGTAGAGGTCGATGATCTCTTTGGCTTCCGTGAGCGAAAACCCGATCCGCTTGGCGCGCAGCGTAAGCCGCAGCCGCGTGCGGTCTCGGGCGCTGTAGAGGCGATTGCGTCCGCCCGGTCCGGTGCGTTCGGGCTGCAGCAGTCCCATGTCTTCATAAAAGCGAATCGCACGGGTGGTGAGGTCAAACTCTTTTGCAAGATCGCTGATGGTGTAACTGGTGGCCATGGCTGTTGCCGGGTTTGCTTTCGCGCGGGCAACGCGCCAGCGCAGGGGTTCCGCAGGATGTATTTAGCCTGACGTTTACGTCAACGTCACATCGAATGCTAACCGATTCGCCCGGCAATGAAGGGCGCTGCCTCCCCACGGAAGCGATTGTCAGAAAAATGATGTGACACTTCCGCTTGAGGATCAAATACACTCAAAACGCGTTCCGCCGGCCCGCCTTGTGCGGGACATTTCTGATGGGTGCTCCAATTGAAAAATCTCAAAATCTCAACGCGTCTCATGGGTCTGGTGACGGCTCTTTGCATGCTGGTCCTGCTGGTGGGTGGCCTGGGCCTGTTCGGGCAGGAGAAATCCAGCAGCGGGCTCAGGTCGGTGTACTACGAACGGATCGTGCCGCTCAAGCAGCTCAAGATGGTTTCGGACATGTATGCGGTCAATGTGGTCGACACCGCGCACAAAGTCCGCGACGCAAGCATGACGGCAGCGCAAGGCCTCCAATCGATTGCCGATGCACGCAAGCTCATCGAACAGAACTAGAAGGACTACCTGTCCGGGACCCTTTTGCCAGGCGAGGAAAAGCTGGTGGCAGAGTTCAAGCCGCTCAAGGCCAAGTCCGACGCTTCTGTTGAAGTGCTGGACAAGCTGCTTCGTGCCGCCGACATACCTGGACTGACAAGCTATGCCGCGAAAGAAATGTACCCGGCGATGGATCCGCTGCAGGACGTGCTCGGGCGGCTGATCCAGGTCCAGCTCGACGCCGCTAGCGCAGAATACACAAGTGCCGAGGCCCGGTACAAGAGCATTCTGGCCATCACCATCGTCGCCATCGTGGCAGGCCTGCTGATAGCGTTGCTGGTGGCCGTCACCATGATGCGCCAGATCTCCCGGTCCTTGGAAAACGCGATCGACACGACCGACACCATCGCCCGGGGCGACCTCTCTATCAGCATCCAGCCCGACGGCAAAGACGAGATCGCGCATCTCATGGGCGGGCTCGAAGTGATGCGTGCCAGCCTCTCGAATGTGGTCGCCGGTGTGCGCAACCTCTCCGAAGGCGTGGCCTTGGCCAGCTCCGAAATCGCAAGGGGGAACAATGACCTGGCGATGCACACCGGACAACAGGCCAGCGCGTTGCAGCAGACCGCGGCCTCCACGGAAGAGCTCAGCTCCACGGTAAAGCTCAATGCCGACAATGCCCGCCAGGCCAACCAACTCGCGGTCAGTGCATCCGACGTGGCGGCCCAAGGCGGCGATGTGGTGGCGCAGGCTGTGCAAACCATGAAGGGCATCAACGACAGCAGCAAGACGATTGCCGACATCATTGGCGTGATCGATAGCATTGCTTTCCAGACCAACATCCTGGCGCTCAATGCGGCGGTGGAAGCCGCGCGCGCGGGCGAGCAGGGCCGTGGCTTTGCCGTGGTTGCCTCCGAGGTGCGCAGCCTTGCCGGCCGCAGCGCCGAGGCCGCCAAGGAGATCAAGGGCCTGATCATGGCCAGCGTCGATCGGGTGGAACAGGGCAGCCACCTGGTCGACAAGGCGGGGGACACAATGACCGAAGTGGTCACCGCCATCCGCCGCGTAACGGACATCGTCGGCGAGATCAGCTTGGCCAGCGGCGAGCAAAGCACCGGTGTCTCACAGATTGGCGATGCTGTGACCCAGATGGATCAAGTCACCCAACAAAACGCGGCACTGATGGAGGAGATGGCGACGGCGGCCAGCAGCTTGAGCCAGCAGGCGCGGGAGCTGGTGGAATCGGTGGCTTTCTTCAAGCTCGACGCCGAACACAACCGCGCCGCGCTCAGCTTCGGCTCGCCACGAGCCGCAGCGCAGAAACCACAGCCTGATCGCATCGCAATCCGTTGACCCCCCGCCGCCGCATGCGGCGGCCATAACAAACACGCATCGCCGCGGGGGCGCCTCCTATCAACTTGCTGCTTCGAAAACGACGACGCTGATGCGTTCGATACGCACTTTTTATAAGCGCGTGCAGCTATTCAACCTAAAAACGGCAGTTGACCGCTTGTCATCTTGCCGCACACCGCATGGACTCGGGCCTTGTGTTGTTTTTGCAGCCTCACCTTTGGGGTGACAGCGCTATGCACTTGCCAGCGCCGCTTTTAGGTTTAATGAATAGCAAACCCCACTGCGCCGGCAGTGCTGCAGGGTGACCCAACGCGCCGCGCACCCGCATGGCGCGGGTGTCAGATGCGCCCTTCCTGCACCCGCATGGCATGCAATGCGGATGCCGCCCAGGCCCAGCAGCTGCGGGCGTTCGGAACGGCAGCGGTCGTTCGCGTGCGGGCAGCGCGGGTTGAAGGCGCAGCCGGGCGGTGGGTTCAGCGGGCTGGGCACCTCGCCCTGCACGGGGGTACGGGCCTTGCCGGTGTCGTGCATCGTGGGGATGGCATCGAGCAACATGCGCGTGTAGGGGTGGCCGACCGGCAGCTGAGCATCTTTGGCAAGCAGATGTTGATGCTTTACATGCACGACCGGCACCAGACGCGCGCGGTTCGCACCTGCATTGAATATCTGCTGGGGCGCGCACTTCCGGGGGCAGCCGAAAACGGCGCGGTATCAGGCCAGGTACCGACATGACCGCACGCTGACACAGGCCCGCCCCCCCAGGCGATGAGGCTGAGCCTGTCGACGCCTCGCGGGGCGCTTCGGCAGGCTCCGCGTGAACGGTCTCAAATGTGCGCACGAAGGATGGCATGAGCCACCCCGCCAACATCAACCGACAAATGTTGGCCCCACAGCGATTTTCAGTTCGGGCCCTTGAAGCTGCGCGTGCTGTACAGTTCCACCGGCAGCCGACGCATCACGGGCAGACCGCTGGCAGCGTCTTTGGGCAGGGTCTCGATGTGGCTGAAGAACACATCAGCGTCCAGCACCCCGATGTCCAGCCGGCGCGATGCAGGCACGGCAGCCAGCGTCTTGTAGCCATCGCCGCCCGTGGCATTGAAGCTCAGCACAAACAGCTTGTAGACGCGGGCCGTATCCAGGGGCCCCCAGGCGCCGGTGTTAGGGTTGCGCACTTCGATGGCGGTCACGCGCTCGCCCCTGGTGGCGGCGGCGTTCACGTCAAAGCGCAAGCCCCCGGTGTAAGGGTAGGGGCCGGTGGAACCGCCCGGGCCATACACCGCCTCCAGGCCGTCTTCGAGCATGCCCTTGACCTCCTGCCCCGTGATGTCCAGGCGGAACAGCATGTTGCCGAATGGCAGCACCTGGATGACCTGGGCGGCAGTGACCGTGCCCTGCAGCGGAATGCGCACACCGCCGCCGCTTTGCAGGCTGATGTCGGCTCCGCCGTATTTCTGGTTGGCCACGTCCAGGTAGGCCTGCGCCACCAGCTGCTGGATGTCGCCGCCGCGCAGGCTCACGCCGCCTTCGGCGTTGCAGGCCGCGCTGGAGCGGCCGTAGTCCACCGACCCCACCCCGCCCGGCACGCGGCGCGAGCACAGCTCCTGGGGCACCTCGGCCACCTGGGTGCGGTTGAAGACAGCTACACGGTCCTTGAAGGGCTGCAATGCGGCGGTGGCTGCTGTGGCCGGAGCCGTCACGCGCAGCACGCCGGTAGCAGCCACGCTGGCCTGGATGGCCGTCTTTTCCGCTTCGGTGGCAGCCTTGCCGGCGATGGTGAAGTTGTCGCCAATCAGCACATGGGGCGTGCCTGCGCACCGGGTGACCTCGCCATTGGCGTCGAAGCTGACCTTGAGCTCCCCCACGACCTGGGCGTACTCCCACGCCTGCACGATGCACACGGGCTTGCCGTCCTTGTCGGTGGTACGGGTCGGGTAAGCGCCTGCGGGCGAACCCACCCCAGCGGAGCGCAGAGCGTCAGGCCCCAGCAGGGAGTGCGAGTCGCCGCCCACCACCACGTCCACGCCCGACAGGCGCGCGGCCACCTGCCTGTCGTACTCATAGCCGATGTGGCTGAGCACGATGACCTTGTTGATGCCTTGGGCGCGCAGTGCATCGATCTCGCGCTGGGCCGCCACCGTTTCGTCCTGGAAGGTGGTGTCTGCGTCGGGGCTGGACGATGCCTTGGTCTTTTGCGCAATGGTCAGGCCGACGATGCCTACCTTTTGGCCGTCGCGCTCCACCACCGTGGAGGGGCTGACATAGCCCGGTGCCCGCGATGCGTTGAGGGCCGAACCTGCACCGAACTGCACATTGGCGCTGAGCACGGGGGTCTTGCAAGTGCCCTTGCGCAGCAGGTCCAGAAAACCCTTGAGGCCCGCGTCGCCCTTGTCGAATTCGTGGTTGCCGAGGGTGAAGGCATCAAAGCACACGGTGTTCATCAACGCGGCATCGGCCTCGCCGTCGGCCCCTGCGCGGTTGAAGTACAGCGTGCCGGTGAGCGCATCGCCCGCGTGCAGCTTGAGGACGTTGGATGACCTGGCCGCCAGCTCGGTGATGGCCGCTGTCACGCGCGGAAACCCGCCCGCATCCACCGCCACATCGACCGCCGCAGACCCGCCTGCGGACAGCTTAAGCGTTCTGGACCGGGACTCCAGCGTGGAATGGTGGTCGTTGATGTGCAAGATGGTCAGCTCCAGCGGCTTGCCTTCGTCACCACCACCCGACCCGCCACACGCCGCCACAGCGCCAGCCACCGCCATCGCGATCACCGCCACCCGGGCGCGCCGTGCGCCCACTGCCCACATTCCCATCGTCATGTTCATCCCCTGGTTGTCACGCAAAGGGCCCTTTTTCGCCTGGGAACGTGACAGCATTGTGAACAACGCTTTCCGCAAAGCACAACGCCGCAGGCTTTCAGGCCTGCGGCGTTGAGATGCGTGGCGGACAGTGGTTGCACGCCCCGGAATGGCCTGAAAAGGGCCTGTGGGCGTACCCAGAACGCGCGTTCAAGCCAAATCGGCCTGTGGTTCTCATTTAACCCTCCCGAAAAGCTATCAATTCAGGAGCAAACACCCGAAAGTGGCGGCTGGTGCAGCTTCAGAGCCAGCCCCAGCGGCCCTCTGCACGGATGAGGCGGCCAGTGAGCATTGCCGATCGGGATGGACTGCAAGGCGCAAAACGCGGCAATGGCCGCCATACCCACAACAGCCGCAGCCATTGCGGGTATTTGCTTGCGCGGAAAACCGCCCGACAACGCAGATGCGCAGGGCGCGCTGGTTCGGGCAAAGGGCTCCTAGATGCGCCCCTCTTCCACGGCGTGGCATGCAATGCGGATGCCGCCAATGCCCAGCAGCTGCGGGCGTTCCGACCGGCAGCGGTCGTTCACATGCGGGCAGCGCGGGTTGAAGGCGCAGCCGGGGGGCGGGTTGAGCGGGTTGGGCACCTCGCCCTGCACCGGCGTGCGCGCCTTGCCAGTGTCGTGCATCTTGGGGATGGCATCGAGCAGCATGCGGGTGTAGGGGTGGCGGGGCGTGTCAAACAGCGTGTGCTTGTCGGCCAGCTCGACCAAACGGCCCAGGTACATCACACCCACCTGGTCGCTCACATGCCGCACCACGGCCAGGTTATGGCTGATGAACAGGTAGGTCAGCTGCCGCTCGCGCTGCAGGTCCTTCATGATGTTGAGCACCTGCGCCTGCACCGATACGTCAAGCGCGCTGGTGGGCTCGTCGCACACCAGGAACTCAGGCTCGGTGGCCAGGGCGCGGGCAATCGAGATGCGCTGGCGCTGGCCGCCCGAGAACTGGTGCGGGTACTTGACCATGTCCAGTGGCGACAGCCCCACCGACTGGAGCAGCTCGCCCACGCGGGTCTTGAGCGCGTCCTTGTCGGTGATGAGGCCATGCTCGCGCAGCGGCTCGCCAATGATGTCCTGCACCAGCCAGCGCGGGTTCAGGCTGGCATACGGGTCCTGAAAGATCATCTGGATGCGGCGGCGCATGGCCTTGGCATCACGGCCCTTGAAGGCCGCGTGTGCATCCTGCCCATCAAACCTGAGGCCGCCACGGGTGGGCTCATACAGGCCCACCAGCAGGCGGGCGACCGTGCTTTTACCGCAGCCGGATTCGCCCACCAGCGCGAGCGTCTTGCCCTTTTCAATCTCAAAACTCACGCCATCGACAGCGTGCAGCAGCGTGCGGGGCTTGCGCTCGATCACGCGGTTGAGCCAGGGGGCCGACACGTCGAACGTTTTGGCCAGGTCGTGTGCCTCAACGAGTGCCTTGCGGTTCACGTCGGTCTCGGCCTTGGCCGGGGTGGCGGTGTGGGTGTTCATGCGGCCGCCCCGGTTTTTGCGCTGGTGTTGCCGTCGTGCAGCCAGCAGGCGGCGAGGGTGGCGCCCGCATCACGCAGGTCAGGGCGCTCGACCAGGCAACGATCCAAGGTGTGGGGGCATCGCGGGTTGTAGGCGCAGCCCTTGGGGATGGCGTTCAGGCGGGGCATGGCGCCGTCAATCTGGTTGAGCCGCTCGCGGTCCACCGTCATGTCGGGGATGGAGGCCATGAGGCCGCTGGTGTAGGGGTGCGAGGGGCGGTTGATCACATCGTGCACCGGGCCGATCTCGGCCACCCGCCCGGCGTACAGCACCGCCACACGGTCACAGGTCTCGGCGATCACGCCCATGTCATGAGTGATCAGCATCACGGCGGCGCCGCGCGATTTACAGATGTTCTTGAGCAGCGCAATGATCTGCGCCTGGATGGACACATCCAGCGCCGTGGTGGGCTCGTCGGCCACGATGAGCTGGGGCTCGGCCGCCAGGGCCAGGGCGATCACCACGCGCTGGCGCATGCCGCCAGAAAACTGGTGCGGGTAGTGGTCGATGCGCTCGGCCGCAGCGGGAATGCCGGTGTCTTGCAGCAGCGCGATGGCCCGCTGGCGGGCCTCGGCAGAGGTGACGGGCAGGTGGGCCAGGATGGTCTCGGTGAGCTGGCGGCCCACGGTGTACAGCGGGTTCAGCGAGGTCAGCGGGTCCTGAAAAATCGCGCCGATGCGGCGGCCACGGATGTGGCGCATCGCGTCGTTGCCCAGGTGGTCGATGCGCTGGCCTTCCAGCAGGATCTGGCCCGAGGCCAAGCGGCCCGGCGGCTCCAGCAGGCCGATG
>JBKCTS010000088.1:0-2442 GCA_046318695.1 Acidovorax sp. | reverse complement strand
TTGTTGCCGTGACGGCCGGCCATCTTGTCGCCTGGTTGCAGGCGACGCTTGACGGCCAGATACACCTTGACCATCTTCAGCACGCCGGCCGGCAGCTCGTCGCCTTGCGTGAGCTTCTTGCGCTTTTCTTCAAAGGCGAGGTCAAAGCTATGGCGCGTCTGCTCCAGGGCGTTCTTGATGGATTCAAGCTGCGTGGCCACTTCGTCTTCCGCAGGGCGGATATCGAACCAGTGGAACTTCTCGACGGAAGCCAGATAGGCCTTGTCGATCTTGGAACCCTTGGCCAGCTTTTGTGGGCCGCCGTTGGCAACGCGGCCATTGAGCAGCTTTTCGATACGGTCGAACGCGTCGGCTTCGACGATGCGAAGCTGGTCGTTCAGGTCCAGGCGGAAACGCTTGAGTTCATCGTCGATGATCTGCTGGGCACGCTTGTCGCGCTGGATGCCTTCGCGGGTGAACACCTGAACGTCGATCACGGTGCCTTGCGAGCCCTGATCCACACGCAGCGAGGTGTCCTTCACGTCAGAAGCCTTCTCACCGAAGATGGCGCGCAGCAGCTTCTCTTCAGGGGTGAGCGTGGTCTCGCCCTTGGGCGTCACTTTGCCGACCAGCGTGTCGCCCGGCTGTACTTCAGCGCCCACATAGATGATGCCGGACTCGTCCAGGCGATTGAGCTGCTGTTCCGACAGGTTCGGAATATCGCGCGTGATTTCTTCGGCACCAAGCTTGGTGTCGCGGGCCATCACGACGAGTTCCTCAATGTGGATGGATGTATAGCGGTCTTCAGCCACCACACGCTCGGAAATCAGGATCGAGTCTTCGAAGTTATAGCCGTTCCAGGGCATGAAGGCGATAAGCATGTTCTGGCCAATGGCGATCTCGCCGAAGTCCGTCGATGCGCCGTCGGCAATCACGTCACCCTTGACCAGCTTGTCGCCCTTTTGGACGATGGGACGCTGGTGAATGTTGGTGTTCTGGTTGGAGCGTTGGTACTTGATGAGGTTGTAGATATCCACGCCCACCTCGCCAGCCACGGCCTCGTCGTCATTCACGCGCACGACAATGCGGGTGGCGTCGACGTAGTCCACGACACCGCCGCGGTTGGCAGTGACCACGGTTCCCGAGTCCACCGCGGCGACGCGCTCGATGCCCGTGCCCACCAGCGGCTTTTCAGGGCGCAGCACAGGCACAGCCTGGCGCGACATGTTGGCGCCCATCAGCGCGCGGTTCGCATCATCGTGCTCGAGGAACGGCACCAGCGAGGCCGCCACTGACACGATCTGCGCGGGGGACACGTCCATGTACTGCACGCGGTCTGCACCACACAGGATGGATTCGCCCTTCTCGCGGGCCGACACGAGTTCACCGGTGAGACGACCGTCTTTGTCGAGCACGGCGTTGGCCTGCGCGATCACGTACTTGCCTTCTTCGATGGCAGACAGGTAATCGATGGCGTTGGTCACCTTGCCGTCCACCACGCGGCGGTACGGGGTCTCGATGAAGCCGTATTCGTTCAGGCGGGCGTACAGGGCCAGCGAGTTGATGAGGCCGATGTTCGGGCCTTCAGGCGTTTCGATAGGGCACACCCGACCGTAGTGGGTCACATGCACGTCACGCACTTCGAAACCGGCGCGTTCGCGCGTCAGACCGCCAGGGCCCAGAGCGGAAACACGGCGCTTGTGTGTGATTTCGGCAAGGGGGTTGGTCTGGTCCATGAACTGCGACAGCTGCGAGGCGCCGAAGAATTCCTTCAGAGCAGCCGAGATCGGCTTGCTGTTGATCAGGTCGTGGGGCATGAGCGGCTCCTGCTCTGCTTGGCCCAGACGTTCCTTCACAGCCTTTTCGATCCGTGCCAGACCGGTGCGGTACTGGTTTTCAGCCAGTTCGCCCACGCAACGCACGCGCCGGTTGCCCAGGTGGTCGATATCGTCCACTTCGCCGTTACCGTTACGCAGGTCCACCAGAATCTTGACCACGGCCAGGATGTCTTCGTTGGACAGCACCATGGGGCCGGTGGATTCGTCGCGGCCGATCTTGGCGTTGAACTTCATGCGGCCCACGCGCGACAGGTCGTACGTATCGGGGTTGTAGAACAGGCGCTGGAACAAGGCCTGAACGGCGTCCTCGGTTGGCGGCTCGCCGGGGCGCATCATGCGATAGATGGCCACGCGGGCAGCGAACTCGTCCACCGTTTCATCGATGCGCAGGGTCTGCGAAATGTAGGCGCCTTGGTCCAGTTCGTTCGTGTAGATGACCTGCAGCTCTTGCACACCGGCAGCACGCAGCTTCTTGAGCAGCGCTTCGGTCAGTTCCTCATTGGCCTTCGCGATGATTTCGCCCGTGTCGGCGTCCACAATGTTGCGGGCAACCACGCGTCCAATCAGGAAGTCTTCAGGCACGCTGATGTGCGTGGTGCCAGACTGCTCCAGCTCGCGGGTGTGG
>JBKCTS010000087.1:0-3131 GCA_046318695.1 Acidovorax sp. | reverse complement strand
TGAACGCCGAGGCCGTGGGCCTGAAGCTCGACGAGCGCGGCGCCATCGTGGTGGACGACGATTGCCGCACCAACCTGCCCGGCGTGTGGGCGGTGGGCGACGTGGTGCGCGGCCCCATGCTGGCGCACAAGGCGGAAGAAGAGGGCGTGGCCGTGGCCGAGCGCATTGCCGGCCAGCACGGGCATGTTAATTTCATCACCATCCCCTGGGTGATCTACACCAGCCCCGAAATCGCGTGGGTGGGCCGTACCGAGCAGCAGCTCAAGGCCGATGGCGTGAAGTACAAGGCTGGCAGTTTCCCGTTTCTGGCCAACGGCCGTGCGCGCGCTTTGGGCGACACCACCGGCATGGTCAAGATGCTGGCCGACGCCGAGACCGATGAAATCCTGGGCGTGCACATCGTGGGACCGCAGGCCAGCGAATTGATCGCCGAGGCCGTGGTGGCCATGGAGTTCAAGGCAAGCAGCGAAGACATCGCGCGCATCTGCCACGCCCACCCGTCGCTTTCCGAAGCCACCAAGGAAGCAGCCCTGGCCGTCGACAAGCGCACCCTCAATTTCTGATATTGACGTTAAATTGCGCCATTGCGCTCGGTGCGTATGGGTTTATAGCTATTTAATTGATAGCAGAATGGCATTCGACTGTGACCGTTAAACAGGCCTATCTGGCCGAGTTGGCCGCCAAGGGCTACCAAAGCGACCCGGCGCAGTTGCGTGCTGTAGAGGCCCTGCAGCGCTGCGCTGACGACTGGGCTGCGTACAAAGCCCGTCGCTCGAATGTCCTCAAAAAACTGATTAACCGCCCCGAGGTTCCCCGGGGCGTTTACATGTACGGCGGCGTGGGCCGGGGAAAAAGCTTCCTGATGGACTGCTTTTTCAATGCGGTGCCTCTCAGACGCAAGGTGCGCCTGCATTTCCACGAGTTCATGCGCGAGGTTCACCGCGAACTGGCGGGCCTGCAGGGCACGGTCAACCCGCTCGACGTCTTGGGTGCGCGCATCGCCGAGCGCTACAAGCTCATCTGCTTTGATGAATTCCATGTGGCGGATATCACCGACGCCATGATCCTGCACCGGTTGCTGGATGCACTGTTCGCCAACGGTGTCGGATTTGTGACCACCTCGAACTTTAAGCCCGACGAACTGTACCCCGACGGCTTGCATCGCGACCGCATCTTGCCGGCGATTGCCTTGCTCAACCAAAAGCTGGAAGTGGTGAACGTGGATAACGGCACCGACTACCGGCGACGTACGCTAGAGCAGGTCAAGCTTTATCACACGCCGCTGGGTGCGCAGGCCGATGCACAAATGCGTGAAGCCTTCGACCGGCTGGCCGAGGTGCGCGACGAAGACCCGGTCCTGCGTATCGAGGCGCGCGAAATCCGTGCCCGGCGAAAGGCGGGCGGGGTGGTTTGGTTTGATTTCCGTACGTTGTGCGGGGGGCCGCGCTCCCAAAACGACTATCTGGAGATCGCCACGCAATTCCACACGGTGTTGCTGTCTGACGTGCCGCACATGCCGGTGAGCATGGCGTCGCCAGCGCGCCGCTTCACTTGGCTGATCGATGTCCTGTATGACCGCAGGGTAAAGCTCATCATGTCAGCGCAGGTGCCGCCCGAGCAGCTCTATACCGAAGGACCACTGGCGCACGAGTTTCCGCGCACGGTGTCGCGGCTCAATGAAATGCAGTCCAAAGAGTTCCTTGCGCTGGAGCGCCGCTCGGTGGATACAGGTCTTACATGACAAAAAGCCACGCTGCACGCGCGTCCACTGGTCTGTCTTTTGCGATCGCAGCGTTGGCTGTGGCGACATCGGCGGCATGGGCGCAGGCCTTGGGGCCTGTCATACCGGCGTCCGCCGATGGCGAGTTGTTGGCCCCGTCGGCCCCTGCGCCTAGCGCAGCGGCGCAGCGGGATGCGGAGCTGGAACGCATACGGCAAGAACGCCAGGCCTTGCTCGCCCAGCGCGAGGCGCAGGAGGCCGCGTGCTACAAGAAGTTCGCTGTGGAGGATTGCCTGCGGGGCGTCCGGGCCGAGGCAAGGGAGGCCGATGCCCTTTTGCGCGCGCAAGAAATCGCTGTCAAAGATGCCGAGCGCAAAGAAAAAGCGGCCAGGCGCGAGCGCGCCATTGTTGAAAAGCAAAAGAACGCCGCGACGCCAGGGCAAGGCGGCGAGGCGGGGACTGCGGGTGTTGGGTTGCGCGGGCCTGCGGCAGACAGAACTCCATCAGTGGCGGTTCGCGACGAGGAGGCCGCCCGCAGGGCGCAGGCGCAGCACGACAAGATTGAGCAGCGCAGCCAGGCTCAAAAAGCCAACGCTGCAGGCGTCGCCGAGCGCGAAGCCCAATCCCGCGCGAGTTATGCCGAGAAGCTGCGCTTGGCCCAAGAGCGCCGAGATAAGGCTGCCAAGGCACAGGCCGAAGAGCAGGCCTCAGGCAAAAAGCAAGCGGCACCCTTGCCCCAGGCCCCCGCTGCTCCCCGGTAGGCCTGGTGCGTTGGATTGTGAGCCCGCCACGGTCGTGCAGCCGGGTTCACGAGTGGCCTCGTGCAGGGCAGCCCAGGGACTGCACGCGGTCTCGCGCCTAGTGGTGACAGCCTACGCGCGGCCTGCTGCGGCGGGCGTTAGGGGTATCAGCGGAGCGGGCTTTTTTTGCTCAACCAAGGCTTCGATCTTCACAATCACCAAAGAAAGATTGTCGCCACCGCCGCGCGCGCGCGAACGGGCTTTCTCGATGAGGAATTCGGTCGCCTCACGCGGTGACAGGGATTCGACCACGGAGCCGAGCTCGGCAGGCGAGAAGTAGTGCCACACGCCATCGCTGCAGGCCAGCAGCACATCACCGGGCTGTAGTTGGGGAATGATGTGCGTTGTGATGGGCGGATCGCTTTCCGTTCCAAGGCATCCGACGAGGATGTTGGAATTCGGGTGGGAATTGGCCTCGGCCTCGGTCAGCTCGCCGCGGTCGACCAGCGCCTGCACGTAGGAATGGTCGCTGGTGCGCGAGACCATGCGCGAACCCTGAAAATGGTAGACGCGTGAGTCGCCCACGTGCACCCAATGGCAGTCGCCGCGCGGGTTGATCAGAAAGGCAGCAATCGTGCTGTGTGGCTCCTGCTCCGCGGAGATGGCTGTCA
>JBKCTS010000086.1:0-7505 GCA_046318695.1 Acidovorax sp. | reverse complement strand
CTCTGGCGGTGTTCAAAAAGAAGCCTATTTCTACAGGGTTCCCTGCATCACCTTCCGCGATGAGACGGAGTGGGTTGAAACTGTCATGCTTGGTTGGAACCGCCTGACAGGGGCGACGAAAAATCGCATTCTCTTGGCTTATCGGGACATCGTAGCCTCGCTCCCTCCTGTGGCCGGTAACGACAATCCCTACGGAAATGGCGATGCATCCGCACGCCTGCTGCAATTCCTTGCTTAACAAATCTCACTGGAAAATCACATGAAAGTTTTTGTCACTGGTGGCCTCGGCCAAATTGGCTCCCACGTCGTTGAAATGCTGCTTGCTCGCGGCGACGAAGTGCTCACGATCGATAATCTTGCCACTGGCAGGCGTGAGCACTTGGAGGGGCATCCACAACTGAACGTCGTGATCGGTTCTATCGCAGACAAGCCACTGGTGGACCAACTGCTGGGTGAGTTTCGCCCGGACGCGGTGGTCCACACCGCAGCCTCATACAAGGACCCCGATGACTGGTACAATGACACGCTGACGAACTGCGTTGGAGGTTCGAACGTCATCGACGCAGCGAAGCGAAACGGAGTGAAGCGGTTTGTCTATTTTCAAACCGCTCTTTGCTACGGCCTGCGACCGCAACAGCATCCCATTCGCCTGGACCATCCACGCTCGCCGGGTGGCAGCAGTTATGCCATCAGCAAAACGGCAAACGAACTGTACCTTGAACTGTCCGGGCTGGACTTCGTGACGTTCCGCCTAGCGAACGTGGTCGGCCCCCGCAACGTGGCTGGGCCGCTGCCCATCTTTTATCAGCGCCTCAAGGATGGCAAACGTTGCTTCGTCACCAAGGCACGGCGCGACTGTGTCTTTGTCGAAGATCTGGCTCGGGTAGTCCTCAAGGCATGCGATGGCATCGGACATGGGACATACCATTTTTCATCCGGGAAAGATATCGCGATCGAAGAGCTCTACAACGCTGTGGTCACTGCAATGGGCTTCACCGACAAGCCAGAAGCCGAGGTCAAAGAACTTGGCCCGGATGACGTCGCCTCGATCCTGCTGGACCCCTCTAGGACATTTGAAGATTTTGGTCAACTGACTTTTACACCGCTCCAGCACACGGTAGACACGGCTATCGCCTATTACAAACAGCATGGCACGCTTGGTGAGTACACACACCTGCGCCTTGTAAACAAGCAATAAGGTAGGCACTAATGCGGATTCTGATCACGGGAGGGGCTGGCTGTTTAGGTTCCAACCTTGTAGAGCATTGGTTGCCAAAGGGACACCAAATAGCCGTGCTGGACAATTTCGCAACGGGCAAGCGTGAAGTTGTGCCATCGGTCGAAGGTCTTCAAGTACATGAAGGCCATATCGCTGATGCCGCCTGGGTGGACAAGACATTCGACGCGTTTGCACCAGAGATCGTCATTCATGCCGCTGCCGCGTACAAAGATCCTGGGGACTGGCAAGAGGACGCGAAAACTAACGTGACTGGCAGCATTGCCGTGGCCCGCGCCAGTGAACGTCATCAAGTCAAACGGCTCGTGAATTTTCAGACTGCGCTTTGCTACGGCCGCCCTACATCGTTGCCCATCTCGACACAGGAGCGTTGCGCGCCTTTTACCAGCTATGGGGTCAGCAAAACGGCCGGCGAGCAGTTCATGCTGATGAGCAAGGTGCCTTCGCTGTCTCTTCGCATTGCGAATGTGACTGGCCCTCGCCTCGCGATTGGCCCCATCCCTACCTTTTACAAAAGGCTCAAGGCTGGGCAGAAGTGTTTTTGCTCAGATACCGGCAGGGATTTTCTGGACATGCAGGATTTCCTGCGATTCATGGATCTGGCCATTCAGCAAGATGCCCCAGTCGGCGTCTACAACGTGTCGAGCGGCGAGGCGCACACGATCTTGGAAATCTTTCGCGCGGTAGAGCGTTATCTAGGACTTGATCCGACAGAAGTGCCTGTGGTGCCGCCATTGGCAGACGATGTGCCTGTGGTTTGCCTTGACGCGAGCAAAACCGAGGCGGACTTTGGTTGGAAGTGCCTGGTCGACTTTGAGCAAACCATTCAGCGGCAACTGCAGTGGTATGACCAGCATGGAGTCAACGACGTCTTCAGCCATCTCAAATCGCCTACCGCTACTTAAATCATGAATGTAGATTACGACTCTTTTTCTAATCAACGCGTGCTGATCGTTGGGGGCGCAGGCTTCGTAGGCAGTAATCTGACCCACGCAATCCTGCAACAAGATCCGCGAGAAATCATTGTCGTGGACAACCTGCTGTCATCAGAGGCGAGCAATATCCCAGCCGACCCTCGCGTGAGATTTGTGTTTGGGTCGATTACCGACGATCAGATCCTGTCATCCTTGCCTGAGGATCTTGATTACGCATTTCACTTGGCTTGCTATCACGGTAACCAATCTTCCATAGCCAATCCGTTGGCAGATCACGAAAACAATACGTTGACCAGCTTGAAACTATTCCAGCGTTTGTCTGCCATCAAAGCGCTGAAGAAAGTGGTTTACGCCGCCGCGGCTTGTGCGGTCGCAGAAAAGACTTATGACGTCGCTTCTGCTACCACGGAAGATCAACCCGTCACGCTCTACCATGACAGCCCCTATTCGATATCCAAGATCATTGGTGAGTTGTATGGAAACTATTATTTCCAAAGAGCCGACTTGCCATTCGTGAAGGCTCGATTTTCCAATGTATATGGACCGAGAGAAATATTGGGTGCTGGTCAATGGCGTGGCACTGCGCATACCGTATGGCGAAACGTAACCCCAACTTTTGTCTGGCGGTCATTGCATCGAGAGGCATTACCTTTGGACAATGGCGGCAACGCCAGTCGTGACTTTATATTCGTGGAAGACATGGCGCGCGGATTGATGGCATGCGCTCTGAACGGCAAAAAGGGTGAAATCTATAACCTAGCTACCGGCCGTGAAACAACGATTCTCGAACTAGCTACTTGGATTAACGAGTTTACAGACAATAAAACACCGATTGATATGCGACCTGCCAGAGATTGGGATCGCTCCGGAAAACGTTTTGCCTCAACGGACAAAGCCCGCGAACAATTGGGTTTCGAAGCCCAGGTGGACATCCGAGAAGGTCTTCGCCGTACTGTTGAATGGACGAAAAACAATGCAGAAATGATCGGGCGCTGTATGGCGAAGCACCAAAAGATGATGAGCCAATACTGACATGTCATTGCCAATACGAGGCCACTCTTTCCTGGTGATTGGTGGCGCTGGGTTTATAGGTTCTCATCTGGTAGAGCAATTGCTTAGCGCCGGAGCTTCGCTCGTCAGAGTATATGACAACCTGTCCAGGGGGCGCCTTTCAAATCTTGGTGAAGCTTTAAAGGATCCTCGCTGTGAGCTATTTCCAGGTGGAGCGGATATTTTGCACCGGGATACTTTAAATACCGCAATGCAGGGCATTGATGGGGTATTCCATTTGGCGGCATTGTGGCTGCTGCACTGTAATGAATATCCACGATCTGCCTTTGAAGTCAATGTTGGCGGCACGATGAATGTTGCCGAAGCCTGTATTTCGAATGGGATTCGTCGCCTAGTCTATTCCTCTTCAGCATCGGTATACGGCGATGCGGTTTTTGAACCAATGGATGAGAGTCACCCGCTTAATTGCGAAGAGTTCTATGGCGCAACTAAAGTATGTGGTGAATATCTTCTGAAGGCTTTATATTGCCGTCCTGTCTGTCGCGAAAAAAAATTGAGTTATGTTGGGCTTAGGTATATGAATGTATATGGACCTCGCCAAGACGATAAGGGAGCCTATGTTGGTGTGGTTACACGAATGATTAATGCGTTACAAGCTGGCCAAGCTCCGATCATTCATGGTGACGGATCTCAGGCCTATGACTTCGTGGACGTACGCGATTGTGCTCGCGCAAATATTTTAGCAATGCAGTCCAGCGCTGCAATGCGCTGCTACAACGTTGGTACGGGAATCAAGACGTCGATAAAAGAACTGGTAAACGTCCTGCAATCGATTTTTCCTAGGTCCCCTGCTGCAGATTTTGAGGCAGTAGATCGCCCCTTTGTGAGAAACAGAATTGGTTCGACAATATTGGCTAAACGCGATTTGCAATTCGAATCGACTATAGAACTCAGGCAGGGACTCCTGAATCTCTGCAATTTTCAAAGTCTGATGTAGTACTTCAATCGTGGTACATTTGCCCTATCTTTTATGAAGCGTTCGCTAAAAAATTGATTAAGAAGTATTCAGATTAAACAACAATTTTGCGATCAGCCCTACGTCCTCAATTAGAAATAGATTTAATATATAGGGTGCGAGTGAAATATCCTTTCTTAATTTTGCATCTGCGATATCTTGATTTAAATCCTCCGTTGAAAAAAGACCTATTAATTTTGAAATTGGATGAAATTGTTTTTCGGAGATCATCCTGGGGTGTGGAGCTGGTTCGCAGCGTGTGGTAGAGCATGGTACTATGTATTCTGGCTTGGATATCGCGGTGGACTCAGTAAGGCTGGTATGGAATCGAAAGAAAAAATTAAAACTAGAAGGTAATGTCGTGCAAGGCGGCCAATTGCTGTCGCTATTCCCTACTAAGTGGCTTGATGCATTTGTCGCTATCTATTGCCAGTGGCGCACAGGGAATCTCCAGCTTTCTTTCTAAAAGTCTTATAAATTGCTTAAACTAGGACGGTCATATTTACGGCTTATTGCGCATGCTGGTATAGAGCCCCGATGCTAAAGAAATTTCTCACCCTTTGTTAAGCATTTATGAAAATTCCCGGTGGTCGTGGTTTTATTGAAAAAGCAGATGCCTAAAAAAGAAGTACGTGCGACATTAAATTGAAATTTGAAGTTGCGCCGCATGCAGACTGAATCTAAAAAATAACGGCGTAAGCGCATCAAAAAATCAGCCAATGCATAACTAACCACGAGAATATTGACCAAGAAACCCTCTTTTAAAATCCAGAGAGATCGGAGTTTCCTGAAAAAAATTGGTCCGATCTAATTATTTTTGAATTCTACAAAAAAGCTACGCACTAGGCGATTATTGTGTATAACGTGTTATTTCTATACAACGCTAGTCAAACGTACACTAACACTGTGCATGAACATGCCGCTAGTTTTGGGAATTATTCTGTTAACAGATACTTTTATCTTCATCAAGACGCTTCAAGTGTTACAAATGTAGATCCTCAAAGATTTGATGCAATCGCCTTACACTATTCGGTGAGACTACCGTACGATCAGGTTTCCGAGACCACCTGCAGCTTGTTTGAGAATTTTCGGGGATTGAGAGTTTTATATATTCAAGATGAGTACGATCACACTCATAAGGCCTGGGCTTGGATAAAGAAGCTAAAAATAAATTTAGTCTTTACGGTCGTGCCTGCGGAAAGTATTGAAAAAATATATCCTGCCGAAGCCTTCCCAGGCGTTAGATTTATTTCAGTTCTTACCGGGTATGTTCCCCATGATCTTTCCGGACTGATTGGCGATCTTCCCCCTTCTAAAAGGTCCGTTGCAATTGCTTATAGGGGCAGGCCCTTGCCCCCTAGATATGGCCGTTTAGGTGAGGAAAAAATTCGAATCGGGAAAATGGTCAAAGCCTATTGTCTTGAAAATGGCATTCCGTGCGACATCGAGTGGACCGAGGAGGCTCGTATATATGGTCCTTCTTGGTACGATTTTATGAAATCATGCCGTGCGATGCTGGGCTCTGAAAGTGGTAGTAATGTGTTTGACTGGGATGGCAGCCTCCATCAAAAGATAAAAGAATATATAGAAGAAAATCCTGGTAGTGACGATGTGGAGGTTTACAGCGCAATTGTTGCCGCTCATGAGCGACCAGGCTTAATGAACCAAATATCACCTCGAATTTTTGAGGCGATAGCTGCAAAAACGGTTCTTGTACTTTTCGAGGGTAGATATTCTAACGTATTGAAGCCAGGCGTGCATTACCTTTCTCTTTGCAAAGATGGATCTAATCTTTCAGAAATAATTGCCGCGCTTAACGATTCGGCACTGATTGACTCCATGGCAGAAGCAGCTTATGAGGAAATAATAGGAAAAGGAAATTATAGTTATTCGGAATTTGTGAAAAAAACAGATTTGGCTATTTCGGATATGATTTCGCAGAACGATATTCTTGGCCAACGTAGCTCGGCATCATTAAGCTCGTCCATTCAGCCATCTCTGTTGACAACTATGCCTATAAGAGCTCCTTCCACTGCGGTTTCAACCTCTACTACTCCCCCTCTGTTTAATGTGAATATGTCGAGGATTCTATTCGATCGACTAGCTCCGGTTTGGATGGCTTTGCCGTCTGGGATAAGAGTACCGCTAACTCCGGTGATAAAAAAAATCTTAAGAGCGAAATAAATATGTGTGGTATTTTTGGAGTAATGCCTCCGCGACCCCTCACGACTGATTCCCTTCATAGCCAAGTAAACATGGGTCTTGATCGGATAAGACATCGAGGTCCAGATGGCACAGGGCATTGGGCTTCGAGTGATGGTTCTGTAGGATTGGGACATGTCCGCCTTGCAATTATTGATGTGGATGCTGGCGCTCAGCCCATGCATAGCAGAGATGGAAGATACACCATAGTTTTTAATGGTGAGATATATAACTATATAGAGTTGCAACGGGAAATGGGAGGAAATTTTGCGACTCGATCAGATACTGAAGTTATCCTCCATGCATATCAACTATGGGGTGATCAATGTGTCAATCGTTTGCGAGGAATGTTTGCGTTTGCTATATGGGACGCTAAGAGTCAGGAATTATTTATCGCCCGTGATCGCTTCGGTATAAAGCCTCTTTATTGGATGTGGCAGAATGATGGATTTTTTTTCGCTTCCGAAGCGAAAGCCCTTTTGCCATTCGCTAAAACTAAAGAGTTAAATTCACGAGCCCTTTCCGATTATTTTACGTTTCAGTTTTGTTTGGGGGAGAAGACTCTAATTTCTGGGATTTCTCAGGTGCCAGCTGCACATACCGCTGTAGTGGTTCCCGGAAAAATTCCCGTATTCAAAAGATACTGGGAGGTGCATTATGATGTGGATTATGATCATACCGAGAAATGGTTTGAAGCAAGGCTTAAGGAGCTGCTGGAGGACTCTATTGAGAGCCATTTAAGATCGGATGTTGAAATCGGTAGCTATGTCAGTGGAGGGCTTGACTCTAGTTTGTTGGCTTCCATGGCACGAAAAGCTAGTCGTCAAAATCGTTTCCAGGCCTTCAATGGTCGATTTGCAGAAGACTCGCGTTTTGACGAGTCTATTTATGCTCAAGCCTTGGCGGATGAGCAGGGAATGCAGCTTCATATAGCCGACATCGGTGAAGAAGACTTTGTTAACCATGTTGGCAAAGTTATTTGGCATTTGGATCAGCCTGTTGCTGGGCCGGGGGCTTTTCCTCAGTATATGGTTTCCCAAAAGGTTGCGCAGCATGTAAAGGTGGTTCTAGGAGGGCAGGGTGGAGATGAGATTTTTGGTGGCTA